>JBJOLD010000181.1:0-7836 GCA_046045765.1 Pseudomonadota bacterium
CCCAAAAACAGCGCGACGAACTGTTCTTGCCTGTGATTCGTACGGCTGGCATGGTGCTGGCACCTTTCAATGCATGGGTGCTGCTGAAGGGCATGGAAACCCTGTCGCTGCGCGTCAAGGCACAGTCCGAGACCACCTTGGCCTTGGCCCATTGGCTTGAAGCGCAACCGCAAGTGGCCCGCGTGTACTACCCCGGTTTGATCAGCCATCCACAGCATGCACTGGCCATGCGCCAGCAGTCGGGGTGCGGCGGTGCCGTGCTGTCGTTTGAGGTGAAAGCGGACAGCGCTGAAGCAGCGCGCCAGCGTGCCTTCCATGTGCTGGACAGCATGCAAGTTCTGTCGCTCTGCACCAACCTAGGTGACACCAAAACACTGGCGGCCCATCCCGCCAGCACATCGCATGGCCGCTTGACGGAAGTGCAGCGCCAAGCCGCAGGCATCGGCCAAGGGCTGATTCGCGTTGCCGTCGGTCTCGACCATCTGAATGACATTACCGCCGACCTGTCGCGCGGGCTCAATACGCTTTGACATGACAAAAACCCGTACCCGATTCGCGCCGTCCCCTACCGGCTTTATTCACCTGGGCAACATCCGTTCGGCGTTGTACCCGTGGGCGTTTGCCCGCTCGACCGGTGGTGATTTCATTCTTCGGATTGAAGACACCGACGTGGAGCGTTCCACCCAAGCCGCGGTGGATGTGATCATTGAAGGCATGGCTTGGCTGGGGCTGGATCATGACGAAGGTCCGTTCTATCAAATGCAGCGCGTAGACCGATACAAAGCTGTGTTGGCCGAGATGCAAATGGCTGGCCTGGTGTACCCCTGCTACATGAGCGTGACTGAATTGGACGCGTTGCGCGAGAGCCAAATGGCAGCCAAGGAAAAGCCACGCTATGACGGCACTTGGCGCCCCGAACCGGGCAAGACTTTGCCCTCTGTGCCAGAAGGCGTACAGCCCGTGTTGCGTTTTAAAAATCCGCAAGGCGGTGTAGTGGCGTGGGATGACAAGGTCAAAGGCCGCGTGGAGTTCAGCAACGACGAGCTAGACGACCTGGTAATTGCCCGACCCGACGGCACACCCACCTACAACTTCTGCGTGGTGGTGGATGATATGGACATGGCCATCACCCACGTGATTCGCGGCGATGACCATGTGAACAATACGCCTCGCCAAATCAACATCTTTAAAGCGCTGGGCAAAGAGCCACCGGTGTATGCCCACTTGCCTACCGTGCTCAATGAGCAAGGCGAGAAGATGAGCAAGCGCAACGGTGCCAAGCCAGTGACGCAATACGCTGTAGAAGGCTACTTGCCCGATGCCATGGTGAACTATTTAGCCCGTTTGGGTTGGAGCCACGGTGATGATGAAATCTTCACCCGTGCACAGTTTTTGGAATGGTTCAACCTGGACCACCTTGGCCGCAGTGCTGCACAGTTTGACGAAGCCAAGCTGCGTTGGGTCAATGCTCAGCACATCAAGGCCATGACCGGTGACGCGCTAGCCCCACTGGTACAAAACCAACTAACCCAGCGCGGTATTCAAGCCGATGCGCGCTTGGCACGCCTGTGTGATTTGCTCAAAGACCGCTGCGACACCACCGTGCTGTTAACCGAATGGGTTGCCAAGTTCTATGCGGATGTGCACCCTAGTGAGCAAGATTTGGCCCTGCATGTGACAGATGCCGTGAAGCCCGCTTTGCAAATGCTGGTAACCAAATTGGCGGACTGCGCATGGGACAAGGCCAGCATCGCCACTGCCATTAAAGAAGTGTTAGCACAGGCAAGTTTGAAAATGCCCCAGCTGGCTATGCCTGTACGTGTGTTGGTTCTGGGTACGCCGCAGACCCCATCGCTCGATGCGGTGCTTGAACTACTCGATAAAGAAAAAGTATTGCAAAGACTTGGTAGAGCATGATTTTTATGGCTATAATTTGAGGCTCGGAAACACGGAAATTCTTTAAAAAGTTTTTCAAATATTGCGAAATAAAAAACGCAATATCGGGGGGTATAGCTCAGCTGGGAGAGCGCTTGCATGGCATGCAAGAGGTCAGCAGTTCGATCCTGCTTACCTCCACCAAGTTTTCTGAAGCTGGAACAGTCCAAAAGGTTTTGACCCCATCGTCTAGAGGCCTAGGACATCACCCTTTCACGGTGAGTACCGGGGTTCGAATCCCCGTGGGGTCGCCAAGATTCATCGCAAGATGATCAAAGCGCAAGTTGGTAACAGCAGCTTAGCAATAAGTTGTACTTGACTCGAAAGAGTAAACGTTGCCACTACCAGGAGTGGTAGTTCAGTTGGTTAGAATACCGGCCTGTCACGCCGGGGGTCGCGGGTTCGAGTCCCGTCCGCTCCGCCAAGTATTTAAGCCCTGCAAGTTAACGCTTGCAGGGCTTTTTGCTGTGTTGAGTGAAAATCAGGTTGTTTACCCGAGAATGACAGCTATGCGTAAACACTTTACTGCCACTACTGGGCACCAGCGACTGATCTACGGTGTGGTTGTTGGTGTTGTCGTGGCGCTATTGCCTTTGCCTATAGCCATCCAGTCCAAGGGGTTGTTAGCTTGGTCAGCAGGTGCTATGACTTATTTGGCATTGGCCTGGTGGTTGGCGTTTGAGTTGGATGCGTCGCGCACCCGAGAAAAGGCGCAATCCCAAGACCAGCCTGGATTTATTCTTTTCGCGTTGCTGCTACTTTCCGTCTTTGCCAGCATTGCTGCCATTACCTTGATGATTCAGCAAGTGAAAGACTTGTCTATGGGGCAGCGTCTTGGCCATTTAGGCTTGGCACTGGTCGCACTTGGGCTATCGTGGTTGCTGATGCAAGCGATATTTGCCTTCAGGTATGCCCACCTGTACTACCAAACAGAGTTACGTGGCAAAGAGGGGCGAGGCGGACTTGATTTCCCGGGGAAACTCGCTCCTGACTATTTTGATTTTTTGTACTACGCCCATGTTGTCGGTATGACATCGCAAGTGTCCGATGTCGTGGTTACTTCGCGTCAGATGCGGCACCTGACGCTCATGCACAGCGTGACCGCATTTGCGTTCAACATGCTGGTGCTGGCGCTCAGCATCAATGTGATGGCGGGTGCTATTCAATACGCGTAGGTGCTATTTATTGCCCCAGCGGATCAGTCCTGCAGAGAGCGATGTGCCGAGCAAAATGATGAGCCCACAGATGATCATCCGCGGAGTGACAGACTCATCTAGCAGCACCACGCCATAGACGATGGCAAACACGGGAATGGCAAAAGTGACCGACAAGGCTTTGGACGGCCCGGCTCGCTCAATAAGTCGAAAATACAACACATAAGCCACACCAGTACACACGACGCCCAGTGCAATCAGTGCCAGCCAAGCTTTGGCGCTGACGGCATGCGTAGGCCAAAACCACCACGTCAAAGGAGCTAGCACGAGAGTTGCCCCCAATTGACTACCCGCAGCCAAAACTAGCGACGGCACGCCGACCAAAAAACGTCGGGTAAAGCTTGCTGAAACGCCGTAGCACAGGCACGCAAACAGGCATAGAAAAATAGCCCAACCAGAAGATAGTTCTGAGGCTGAGGAGCTCAAGCTGGCTTTGTTACCCGCCAATAACGCGACCCCGACAAAACCAATGAGCAGGCCCACCACGCGTGACCCCTGCAGTCGGTCTTTCAGCCATAGCCATGCCACCGCAGCGCCAAATAGTGGCACAGTCGCATTCAATATGGATGAAAGTCCTGTTGAGATGGTCAATAACGCAAAAGCGATGCTCGCAAAGGGCAAAGCTGAGTTAAGTACGCCCACTGTTAGCGTGAGTTTCCAATGTTGGCGCAATTCCTTACCATGGCCTCGGGCCAACATAATGGGTAACAAAAAAACCGTGGCAATAGCCACCCGCCCTCCTGCTGTGGGTAAAGGGCCAAACTCAACAGCACCCAGACGCATGAATAGAAATGAAGCGCCCCAAATGGCTGCCAATAGGAAAAACTCAACGAGCCACCCGGTTTGACAGCTGTTGGCAGATTTAGAGTTGGCTGTGGATGTCGCAGTCAAAAGTTGCTTTCAAGTTGCAGCAAAGCAATTTTTTTATCCAGTCCACCCGCATATCCGGTGATTGCACCATCGGCACCAATCACTCTGTGGCACGGGACCACAATGCTCAGCGGATTGCGTCCGATGGCGGAACCCACCGCACGCACGGCTTTGGGCTTGCCAATACGCTGACTGATAGTGCCATAGCTTACGGTCTGGCCGGACTCAATGCCACACAGCGCACGCCATACACTTTGTTGGAATGCTGTGCCATTGGTCAGGTCCAGCGGCAGATCAAATTGGCATAGCGTGCCGGCGAAATAAGCATCGAGTTGCTGGGCGGTTTGCAGCAACACGGGGTGGCTTGAATCTGTAGGCCAAAGCGCCCAGTCTGGTTGGTGTTGCTGACCCACAAACCACACGCCAATCAAACACTGGGTATGGGCTGCCAACACCATAGGACCTAGCGGGCTGGTGTAATTACAGCGGGTTGGGTTGAATGGGTATCTCATATAGTTGTCCATCATACGCACGCCTGCCTGCGGGGGCAGCCCGCCTACAATGCCAGGGACGCGCCGGGGCTACCACCGGATAGATTTTTAGGGACTGCATGCAACTCTTTGCCAGCATTTTTAAGGCTTATGACATTCGTGGCGTAGTGCCTTCTAGCTTGACTGTGGATGTGGCTTTGGGCTTGGGCCGAGCTTTTGGCACAGTGGCCTTGGCGCAGGGCGAAACTACCGTGGCCGTGGGCCGCGATGGCCGCTTGAGTGGCCCTGAGGTGTCGCAGGCCCTGATGCAAGGCTTGCAAGAAGCGGGCGTAGCAGTGATTGACGTGGGCATGGTCACAACCCCCATGCTGTACTTCGCAGCTAATACGTTGTGTACCAGTGGCATTCAAGTGACCGGTAGCCACAACCCCAAGGACTACAACGGCTTCAAGATGGTGATGGCCGGCAAAGCCATTTACGGCGACGAAATTCAGGCGCTGCGCCGCATGATGGAAACCGAGTCCTGGCAATTGAAAGCAGGCGGTTCGTGCAAGCAAGTGGACGTATTGCCGGCCTACAGCGCGCGCATTGTGGGCGACATCAAGCTGGCCCGGCGCATCAAAATTGTGGTGGACTCAGGCAACGGCGTGGCGGGTGCATCGGCCCCGGACATCTTGCGCGCCATCGGCTGCGACGTGCAAGAGCTGCACAGCACTGTGGACGGTAATTTTCCCAACCACCACCCTGACCCCAGCAAGCCCGAAAACCTGCGTGACCTAATGGCTGCGCTCAAGGAGGGCGATGCTGAGCTGGGCCTGGCGTTTGATGGCGACGGCGACCGCCTGGGTATCGTCACCAAAGACGGCACCAACATCTTCCCCGACCGCCAGATGATGCTGTTTGCGCAAGACGTGCTCAGCCGCGTGCCGGGTGGCACCATTGTGTTCGACGTGAAGTGTTCACAGCGCTTGGCACCGGCTATCACCGAGGCCGGTGGTAAGCCCCTGATGTTCAAAACCGGGCACTCGCTGATTAAGGCCAAGATGCGCGAGATTGATTCGCCACTGGGTGGCGAGATGAGCGGCCACATTTTTTTCAAAGAGCGCTGGTTTGGCTTTGACGACGGCACCTACGCCGCCTGCCGCTTGCTGGAAATTTTGAGCCGCTCGCCTGATGCGAATGCCGTGCTCAATGCCTTGCCCACCAGCTTTTCCACGCCAGAGCTCAACGTGCCCTGCAAAGAGGGCGAGCCGCATGCGGTGGTCGAGGCCTTACTGGCCAAAGCTGCGTTTGCTGCGCCTGCGGTCATCAACCAGATAGATGGTTTGCGGGTGGACTGGCCCGATGGCTTTGGGCTGGTGCGCGCATCGAATACCACGCCGGTATTGGTGTTGCGCTTTGAAGGCCAAACCCAAGCCGCGCTGGAGCGTATTGAGGCGGCCATGCTGGGCCTGCTGCGTTCGGTGAAAGCGGATGCACAGATTGAGGCGGCCGCGCATTGAAACCTGCTGTGCGCAAAGTCTTGGTCGTTAAGTTGTCGTCGCTGGGCGACGTGGTGCATGCCATGCCAGCGGTGCAGGACATGCGCCGCGCATTGCCGGGGGTGCACATCGACTGGGTGGTGGAACGCGCATTTGCGCCGCTGGTATCGCGCTGCCAGGGTGTGGAGCAAGTTATTCCGTGTGAGCTGCGCCGCTGGCGTAAAAACCCTTTCAGTGCCGCAACACGCAACGAGTGGCGGGCCTTCAAAAGCGCATTGCAAACACAGGCCTACGACGCGGTGATTGATCTGCAGGGTCTGACCAAATCGGCGCTGGTGTCGTGGCTGGCCCGCACCACACCGCAAGGTTTGCGCTACGGCATGGCCAACCAAACCGAGGGCTCGGGCTTTGAGGCCCCTGCGCGTTGGGTGGCAGACCGGGCGTTCACCCTGGAGCCGCATGTGCATGCGGTAGAGCGGTCGCGCCTGCTGTGCGCCAAGGCCTTGCGCTACGAACTCTCATCCGACGAATTGCAGCGGGCGTATTGCGGCCTGGTGCCCGGCACTTTGGCGGTGGCCCCGCAGGCCCATGCCACCACGACCGCGGCGCACGTGCATGCGCATGGCACCGAGGGCAACCCCTTTGTCCCGCGCAAACCTATGGTTGCGTTAGTGCACGGCACATCGCGCGCTGACAAAGAGTGGCCGCTGGCGTCGTGGGTTGAACTGGGTCGGCGCCTGAACCACAGCGGCTTTGCAGTGGCCTTGCCCCACGGCAGCACTGGGGAAAAAGCCACCAGCGAGGCCATTGCAGCGCAGTTGGAAGATGCCTGGGTATGGCCCGCGTTGGCGCTGGACGCACTCACCGACACCATGGCCCGCTGCGCCGGTGTGGTGGGCGTGGACAGTGGCCTGAGCCATATTGCCGTGGCTTTGGGCCTGCCGCATGTGCAAATTTATAACTTTGACACCGCCTGGCGCACCGGCCCACAAGACGCGCCCGCTGCGCGGCAGGTCAGTGTGTTCGCCAGCCCGCAGCCCAGCGTGGATGCCGTGTGGGCCGCGTGGGAAGGGCTTGCCACCCCGGTACTGTGCCGATGATGCGCTGGGTGTATTCGTGCGTGGTCTGGCTGGCGCAGCCGTTTTTAAAGGCCAAACTGCGCCGCCGAGCCTTTGCAGAGCCGGGGTACGGCGAGGCGATGGACGAGCGGTTCGGGCACTACACACAACCCGCTGAACCGAGGGAAACGCCACAAACCGCCAATTCTGGCAATTTAGGCACAGCGGTTACACAGGTAGCCAACCGTTTTATCTGGGTACACGCAGTTTCGCTGGGCGAGGCGCGTGCCGCCGCCGTGTTGGTGGCGCAGTTGCGCCTGCAGTACCCCGGCATGCGACTGCTGCTCACCAACGGCACCGCCACAGGCCGCGCACAGGGCAAGGTGCTGCTGCAAAACGGCGACGTGCAGGTGTGGCAACCCTGGGACACCGTGGGTGCTGTGACGCGCTTTGTGCAGCACTTTCAACCGCGCATGGGCCTGCTGATTGAGACAGAGGTCTGGCCCAACATGGTGGCCACTTGCAAACGCCTGCAGGTGCCTTTGTGCCTGGTGAATGCGCGGCTCAGCGACAAGTCATTGCGCCAAGCGCTGCGCTTGGGTGTGCTCTCCAGGCCCGCCTTTGCCGGTTTGCGCGCCGTGTGGGCGCAGACACCAGAAGACGCGGCACGCCTGCGGCATTTGGGCGCACGTGTGCGGGGCAGCTTGGGCAATTTCAAGTTCGATGCCACACCGGACACAGCGCAACTTGCCCAAGGTGCGCAGTGGCGCGGCGTGCAGGGCAAACC
>JBJOLD010000204.1:0-4021 GCA_046045765.1 Pseudomonadota bacterium
CCTGGACAGCCACACCGCATTCTTGTTCGACAAGATTAACTTTTTGATGGATGCAACGGTCGGTTTTATCAACATCAATCAAAACAAGATTATCAAGATTTTTTCGGTGGCTAGCGTTGCGCTGCTGCCGCCCACACTGGTAGCCAGTGTCTACGGTATGAACCTGAAATTTCCTGAATTGGAGTTTCTTGGTGGCTGGAGTTACCCGTATACCGTTGGCCTCATGGCAGCAAGCGCTGTGGTGCCTATGTGGTATTTCCGTAAACGTGGCTGGCTGAAATAGGGCTCCGCCCTTTCACACCAAACTCATACGAAAAACACTTTAGGCCATACACAACGTGCGTAGTTAGCTATAAAAATAGTAGCACATTTAAATTGCTTTCAGCGACTGAAGGTCTTGAATGCGGTACATGCGTCCTGATTTATCCATCGACTCCAACACCCGCTCACGCACCAAGGCACTGATTTCACGGCTAACAGTTTCCATTTTCAAGTCCAACATGGCCCCCATGTCCTCGCGCGAGAACAGCGTTACCGCGTGGGGGTCTTGTACGTGGCGCATTTTCAACACAAAGTTACTAACCCGCTTGCGGGCAGACCCGAAGTTGAGGTCGGCCAGCCAGTCATCAGCCTCCCGCAGTGCTTGCGACCACTTTTGCATCAGGCGCTGGTGCAGGCGAGGCGACTGGGCCCCCAAGCGCTGAATCACCGACAGAGGGATTCGGCACACACTCACATCGGACAGGCTAACCGCATCGGTGTCAAACCGGCCGTGCGCTAACGCTTCTAGTCCCGCCACATCGCCGGGGCGCAGCACGCGAACAATACGCTGGCGTCCATCTTGAGTGCTGCGCACCAATTTGATCATGCCGGTGCGCAGAGTCAATATGCCCAACGCACTGTCGCCCTCTTGAAACAAGGTGGCACCGGCGCGATATTTCAGATCGTCTATGGGAGCGTGAATCAGTCCAAAGTCTTCTTCCGTAAGATCCGCGAACAACACCATGTCGCGAATACCGCAATTGCGGCAATCTGAGGTGCCGCGCCAAGCGGATTCGGTTTTGATGGGGATCATGCGCCAGAGCCCCCAAACGCGTGCATCCAGCCCAGTCCGTGGCTGGTGGCACCTGCCACCGCACCGCGTTGGGGCCGGTACTCACACCCAACCCACCCGCTCCAGTCACATTGGGCAGACACCTCATCGATCACCTGGAACAGATAGGCACAGTTAAGTTCACCCACGTCAGGCTCATGGCGCTGCGGAGCGCCTGCGACTTGAAAATGCCCCACCCGCCCGGTGGGCAGGTACTGGCGAATTTTGGTGGCAACGTCGCCCTCCATGACTTGGCAGTGGTACAGGTCAAACTGCACTTTAAGATTGGGCGCACCCAGGGCTTGAACGACAGAGTGTGCAGCATCTTGGCGGCTGAGAAAGTAGCCAGGCATGTCGCGCGTGTTGATGGGTTCAATGAGCACATCGCAACCCAAGGCCGCCGCTTTTTCTGTAGCCCAGATAAGGTTCGCTTCGTATGTGGCCTGATGGACTGCCATAGAGGCACCCGGCAATACCAAGCCAGCCATGACATGAATGCGCGGGCAATTCAATGCGTGAGCATAGTCCAGCGCCAGCGCAAAACCACTGCGGAACTCGGCTTCGCGCCCTGGCAGACTGGCAATACCGCGTTCGCCGGCTGCCCAGTCGCCAGGAGGCGCATTGAAAAGCACTTGCTCCAGGTCGTTGTCTTGCAAGCGCGCTGACAAGGTTAGGGCGTCAAATGCATAGGGGAACAAAAACTCCACACCACGAAAACCGTCTTGGGCAGCAGCAGCAAAACGGTCAAGGAAATCGTACTCGTTGTAGAGCAAAGTGAGGTTAGCAGCAAAACGGGGCATCTCTGGATCTTAAGCCACTACAAATTTTTTAATGAAATATTGCTCTAGCGCACGAATCATGTGCGTAAGTAGCTATTATTTTTGTAGCAAATTTAGCCATGTATGAATAATGCGTTGCGCCATCACACTGGCAACCTCGTTCACAAACTGGGTGAAATCCAGGTGTGCAGTGTCGTCAGCGCGGTCGGATATGGTGCGTATTGCTACAAAAGCAACGCCATGGTCATGGCACACTTGCGCCACAGCAGCGCCCTCCATTTCTACTGCCAGCGGCTGATGGCCGGCGGCTTGCAACCCAGCCACCAAAGCAGCTACCTCTTGTGCACCATTGATAAAGCGGTCGCCGCTGGCAATCAGTCCTTCGTGTACTTTTGGCAGTTGGTGGGGGTGGTTACCGAAGCCGCGCATCGCTGTGCGACAGGCTTGGGCAAGTTCTACGGCCAGCAGTGTGTCAGCCGGAAAAATAGACATCTGGGTGAGCGGCACCTCAAACCTTGGAAACAAGGGCGAGGCATCCATGTCGTGCTGCACATAGCTAGTGCCCACCACAACATCACCCACCCGCACCCCATCACCTACACCACCGGCTACACCGGTGAAAACAATTCGGGTGCAACCAAACCTTTCAATCAACGCTGCGGCGGTGGTCGCGGCAGCCACCTTGCCGATACGCGACAGGGCCAGCACAACGCGCTGCCCCAGCAAATAACCACACCAAAAGTCACGCCCAGCGTAACGAATGCATTCGGGTTGGTCGAGCTGGGAAATGAGTCCTTGCTGCTCTTGCGCCAAAGCGCTGAGCACGGCCAGTGGCGGCACTACACTCATTTATCGCGCAATTCTCGACGCAAGACTTTGCCAACCGGAGTTTTGGGTAGGTCCACGCGGAACTCAATGGTTTTGGGTTGCTTATAGCCCGTGAGGTACTCTTTGCAATAAGCACGCACATCGGCTTCTGAGAGATTGGGGTCTTTTTTGACAATGACCAACTTCACGGCCTCGCCCGTTTTGGCATCCGCAATACCAATGCAAGCGCACTCCATCACGCCGGGCATTTGTGCCACCACATCTTCCAGTTCGGTGGGGAACACATTGAAGCCGCTGACCAAAATCATGTCTTTTTTGCGGTCTACGATTTTGAAAAAACCGCGCGCATCGACCATCCCGATATCGCCCGTTTTGAAGTAACCGTCCGCCGTCATCACCTTGGCTGTTTCGTCAGGGCGCTGCCAGTAGCCTGCCATCACCTGCGGGCCTTTGATGGCGATTTCACCGGGCTGTCCAGCTGGCACATCCTGGCCATCGTCGTCCAGCAGGCGCAAATAGGTGCTGGGCAAGGGCACGCCAATGGTGCCGGTGTAGGTGGTAGCGGTCACTGGATTGCAGGTGGCGGAGGGCGATGTCTCGCTGAGTCCGTAGCCTTCGCAAATGGGGCACCCAGTTTTGTCAAACCATAGCTTGGCCACGCTACTTTGCACCGCGGTACCGCCACCCACGGACACCTTGAGGTGGCTCCAGTCCACGGTATTGAAGTCCAGATGGTTGGCTAGGCCATTAAAAAGCGTGTTAACTGCTGGAAAACTGTGGATTGTGTGCTTGGAAAGTTCTTTTAGCACGCCGGGAATATCGCGGGGGTTGGGGATCAGTATCAGCTTGCCGCCTGTGCGCATGGACAACATCATGCCCACTGTAAAGGCGAAGATGTGATACAGCGGCAGCGCGCACACGCTCGTGGGCTGCTGCCCTGCAGGGACTTTTTGCATGACCGGATCATTCCAGGCTTCTGACTGCAGCACATTGGCAATCACGTTGCGGTGCAACAGCACTGCGCCTTTAGACACACCCGTAGTACCCCCGGTATATTGCAACACAGCAACATCGTCAGCTTTAGAGGCTGGCCTTTTAAACGATGCTTTTGTGCCTTGCGCAATTGCAGTGTTAAAGCGTACCGCGTCGGGCAGGTCATAGGGCGGCACCAATTTTTTAACGTTGCGCACCACATAGTTAACCACCGCACCTTTGAGCAAGCCAAGTTGGTCGCCCATGGCGCAAAGCACCACATGTTTGACCGGGGTGGAGGCTATGCACTTTTCCAACGTGACGGCGAAATTTTCAATAATGACAATGG
>JBJOLD010000208.1:0-5562 GCA_046045765.1 Pseudomonadota bacterium
TGCAGCACCCGCACCAAATACCAGCATAAAAATGCGTGGCACGTTATGCCCTAATGATTCCACCATTTCAGGGTGCGTTAACGCCGCCTGGATCACCAGACCGATACGGGTACGTGTCAACAGCAGCCACACCGAGCCCAGCATGATGAGCGCCACAAGCATCATGAAGCCGCGCGTAGCTGGAAACGGCGAACAAACCACACGAATGGCAGCATCGGCGGCGGTGCACATCTCTGCAGGTGCTGCACCCCACATCACACTCAAGCCATTGGCAGTGTGATTAATCAAGGTAAACGCTGGTCCTTGCAACACCGCAGGTGGGTGAAACTCCAGAGCAATGCGACCCCAAATCAGTTGCACCAATTCCAGCAACACGTAAGACAGACCAAACGTAATAAGTAACTCAGGCACATGCCCGAATTTATGCACACGTCGCAGGCAAATGCGCTCAAAAAGCGCACCTAGAGCACCCACAATAAGCGGTGCAATCACCAACGCAGGCCAGAAGCCAACCACCTGCGAAACGGTGTACCCCACATAGGCGCCCACCATGTAGAAGCTGGCGTGCGCAAAATTCAGCACGCCCATCATGCTGAAAATGAGCGTTAAACCAGAACTCAACATGAACAGCAGCAAACCGTAGCTCAGTCCGTTAAGCATCGAGATGATGAAAAACTCCATGGTTTCGGCACCTTTGTGAATCGTGGAAATAAAAGAGCCCGCAAAAGCAGGCTCCGGTTAGACGGCAAATCCCTGCCGGGGCGGCATTAGCCCGGGCGCTTCATCTGGCAACTGGTGGGAGTGCTGGACACGTAGTTGGGGTATTCCTTCACCACAGCCAGAGTCATGCCGGTTTTTTCCATGCTGTAAGGAAATTTCTTGTCGACTTTCTGCCAGACAGAGACGTATAGGGGCTGCTGTAGTTGGTGATCAGTTTTGCGCATTTCAATTTCACCATTGAAACCCTTGGTTTTAAGACCTTCCAGAGCGGCAGCTACCTTGACCGGGTCGGTTGACTTGGCGCTGGCCATAGCTGCCCCTAGCATTTCAAACACGTGGGCGAACTGTACGCTGGTCAGGTCATCGTTGTACTTGGCATTAAATTCCTTGGCCCATTTTTCCATCTGGCCACCCATATTGGTATGGCCCACGGCGACCTGAAATACCCGACCTTCGCCGTTGGTTCCAACGGCAGTAGGTGTGCCTTCACCTGCCATGTAGTAGGTAAAGAACTTACCGGTATAGCCGCCTTCATTGGCCGCCTTGATGAACAGGGAGAGGTCAGAGCCCCAGTTTCCAGTGACCACCGTGTCGGCTCCTGATGCCTTGATCTTGGCGATGTAGGGTGCAAAGTCACGCACCTGCGCCAGAGGGTGAAGGTCTTCACCGACGATCTGAATATCAGGGCGCTTGCGAGCAAAAGTTTCTTTGGTGAACTTGGCTACCTGTACACCGTGAGAATAATTTTGGCCCAAGATGTAGACCTTCTTGACATCCTTCTGATCCGTAATGAAGCTGGACATACCCTCCATCTTCATAGAAGTGTCTGCGTCAAAGCGGAAGTGCCAGTAGCTGCATTTGCTATTGGTCAAGTCGGGGTCGACGGCGGAGTCGTTCAAGTAAATAACTTCTTTGCCGGGGTTACGTTCGTTGTGTTTGGTGACAGCATCGCTAAGCGCCAACGCAACCGATGAGCCGTTGCCTTGAATGATGTAGCGAACGCCACTGTCAATAGCAGCCTTCAATGCATTCAAGCTTTCCGTGGGGCTGAGTTTGTTGTCGATAGTGCTGAACTCAAACTTCACGCCGGCAGGGTTGCCCGCACCGCTAAACTTTTCAGCCAAAAACTTGTAGCTCTTATCCTGATTCACGCCCACGGGGCCCAACAGCCCGGTCAAAGGGTCTATGCGAACCAATTTAACGGTTTCGCCTTTTTGAGCTAATGCGCTACCCGCGCAAACTACCACTGCTGCTGCAGCTACCCACTTGAACGCAAATTTCATAGAAAGTCTCCTGTAAAACTAAAGCTTTTGCAGGTTACAAGTTTTTGTATGAATTGCCGCAAGGGTTTCCCCCAAGGCATATCACCAATGCGACTAATTCAGGCGTTTATTGGTACTTCAATCACGCTGCAGTTACACAGACGGCAGCTTGTAATCCCTGAGCATTTCACGCAGTTTTGCTTTTTGCATTTTTCCGGTCGCGCCCAGCGGTATGGCGTCCATAAAAACCACGTCATCGGGAATTTGCCACTTGGCAGTTTTGCCGTCGTAAAACGCGATCAACGCATCACGCGTTACTTCCATACCAGGCTTCTTGACCACCGCAATGATGGGGCGCTCGTCCCATTTGGGGTGCTTCATGCCAATGCAGGCGGCCATGGCCACAGCGGGATGCGCCATAGCCACGTTTTCCACGTCAATGGAGCTGATCCACTCACCGCCCGATTTGATGACGTCTTTGCTGCGGTCGGTGATTTGCATATAGCCATCGCTGTCAATGGTGGCCACATCGCCCGTAGGAAACCAACCATCTATGAGCGGTGAGCCGCCCTCACCTTTGAAATATTCTTTCAAAATCCACGGTCCTTTAACGAGTAAATCGCCGTAGGCTTTTCCGTCCCATGGCAAGGTTTGGCCCGCCTCGTCAACAATCTTCATGTCCACACCGTAGATGCCCCGGCCTTGCTTTAAGCGCACCGTCATCTTCTCTTCCGAGGTCATGGCCAAGTGCTTATTCTTGAGCGTGCACACGGTGCCCAATGGCGACATTTCGGTCATGCCCCAGGCGTGCAGCACTTCCACGCCATACACATCGTTAAAGGCCGTAATCATCGCCGGTGGGCAGGCAGATCCGCCAATGACGGTGCGCTTCAAGGTAGAGAAGCGCAGCCCGCCCGCTTGCATGTGCCCCAGCATCATCTGCCATACGGTGGGGACCCCTGCTGCAAAACTTACCTTTTCAGTTTCTATGAGATCAAAAATGGATTTGCCGTCCATGGCCGGGCCGGGGAATACCAGCTTGGCACCCGTCATGGCAGCCGAATACGGCAGGCCCCAAGCGTTCACGTGGAACATGGGCACTACAGGTAGCACGCTATCGCGTGCGCTCATGTTCAGCGCATCAGGCAGCGCACCCGCAAACGCGTGCAGCATGGTGGAGCGGTGGCTGTACAGAGCCGCCTTGGGGTTGCCCGTGGTGCCGCTGGTGTAGCACATGCTGGAGGCTGAGTTCTCATCAAACTCGGGCCACTGGTAGTCAGTGGCCTGCTGCCCCATCCAGGCTTCGTAGCTTTGCAGGCCCGGAATGCCGGTGTCGGTGGGAAGCTTGTCGGCATCGCACAGCGCAATCCAGTGCTTGACGGTGGTGCAGCGGCTAAACACCGCCTTGATGATGGGCAAAAACGTCATGTCAAAGCACACCACTTGGTCTTCGGCGTGATTGGCAATCCACACGATTTGGTCGGGGTGCAATCGCGGGTTCAGGGTGTGCAATACCCTGCCCGATCCGCTTACCCCGAAATACAACTCCAGATGGCGGTAGCCGTTCCAGGCCAAGGTGGCAACACGGTCACCAAATGCCAGATCCAGCGTGCCCAATGCATTAGCCACCTGGCGTGCGCGGCGCCCCACATCTTTATAGGTATAGCGGTGAATGTCGCCTTCTACTCGGCGGGAAACGATTTCTCCCTCACCGTGATGACGCTCCGCGAATTCAATCAACGAAGAAATCATTAACTGGTGGTTCTGCATTAAACCGAGCATGGGTGTGTCTCCTATTTTGTAGGCCGATAGTACCCCTTGTATGCCCCTGAAAATCCGCCCACTTTGTCAATTGCGGGACAATTCACCTATGACATTTTTAGCACCTATCCCCCTACATGTTTGAAGCTGGATTGCCCTGGTCTACCGGCTTTGCGCGTCTGGGAAACGACTTCTTTGTGCCCTTGCAACCCACCCCGCTGCCAGCGCCGTACTGGGTGGGCCAGAGTGCCAGCGTTGCCGACCTTTTGGGCCTGCCTGCCGGCTGGGCGCAGTCGCCGGAGTGGCTGCAGGCCCTGACCGGTAACCGCAGCTTGGCGGGCACCGAATCCTTGGCCAGTGTTTACAGCGGCCACCAGTTTGGCCAATGGGCGGGCCAATTGGGCGATGGCCGCGCTATTTTGCTGGGCGAAACCGCAGGGCTTGAGGTGCAACTCAAGGGCGCAGGCCCCACGCCTTTTTCTCGCATGGGAGATGGCCGGGCGGTGCTGCGCAGCAGCATTCGCGAGTTTTTAGGCAGCGAAGCCATGCACGGCTTGGGCATTGCCACATCGCGGGCGCTGTGCGTGACGGGCTCAGACGCCCCGATACGCCGCGAAACTATTGAAACCGCGGCTGTAGTGACCCGCGTAGCCTCCAGCTTTATCCGGTTTGGGCACTTTGAACACTTTTGCCACCACGGCCATCACGCGCAACTCAAGGTCTTGGCCGACTATGTCATTGACCGCTATTACCCCGAGTGCCGGCAGACCTCGCGTTTTGGCGGCGATGCGTACGTGGCGTTGTTAGAAGCAGTCACCCACCACACCGCGCACATGGTGGCGCAGTGGCAGTCGGTAGGCTTTTGTCACGGCGTGATGAACACCGACAACATGAGCATCCTTGGGCTGACGATTGACTACGGCCCGTTCCAGTTCATGGACGCTTACGACCCCGGCCACATTTGCAACCACTCCGACAACCAAGGCCGCTACGCGTTTTACAAGCAGCCCAACGTGGCCTACTGGAACCTGTTTTGCCTGGGCCAGGCGCTGATGCCACTGATCGACGACCAAGAACAGGCCATTGCAGCGCTGGAAACCTTCAAAGTGGTGTACCCGCAAGCGTTTGAGGCGCGCATGGCAGCCAAGCTGGGGTTTGCCGAGCGCACAGACGCACTCAAGCAGCTGATAGAAACTTGTTTGAAGCTGCTGGCCACCGACCGCGTGGACTTCACCATTTTTTGGCGGCGACTGAGCCACTGGGCGGCTGAGTGCAATGTGCAAGACCACAGCGTGCGTGATTTGTTCATCAGCCGCGACGGGATTGATGCGTGGTTGCTATCCTATTCAGAGCTGCTTACGCATAGCACACATGGGCTGCAGGCCGATTTGATGCTAAAAGTTAATCCTAAGTACGTGCTGCGCAACCATGTGGGTGAAGCAGCAATCGTGGCCGCTAAAGCAAAAGATTTCAACGAAGTTGCCCGCGTGCTGAAAGTTTTGGAGCGTCCGTACGACGAACACCCTGACTGCGCCGATTTGGCAGACTTCCCGCCCGCGTGGGCATCGGACATCTCCATATCCTGCAGCTCTTAACTTATTTTGAAAAAGCCTTAACCCCATAACCTACCCCATGACAGACACCCACAACACCCCGTCAAACTACCCCATCGTCAAAACTGATGCCGAATGGAAGGCACTTCTCACTGAGAAAGGCGCAGAGTCTGCGGCCTTTCAAGTCACGCGCCACGCCGCCACCGAACGCCCTTTTAGCGGTAAGTACGAACGCCATTGGGCCGACGGCAGTTACCACTGCATGT
>JBJOLD010000346.1:0-22008 GCA_046045765.1 Pseudomonadota bacterium
CCGGTGCCGCCACGGCCAAGATACTGGTGGTGGCGGTGGACGATGTGGACCAGTCGCTAGAAATTGTGGACCTGGCCCGCGCGCACTTCCCTGCCCTGCAGATCGTAGCCCGCGCCCGCGACGTGACCCACTGGAACAAACTGCGCGACCGCGAAGTGATGCTGGTTGAACGGGAAATGTTCGAGTCCAGCCTGCGCAGCGCCCGCAGCGTGCTAGAGCTGTGGGGCCAGAGCACCGAACTGGCAGAGCAAAGCGCCAGCACTTTCAGAAAACACAACTTAGAGTTGTTCGAGAAGCTGCACCCCCACTACCGCGACCCCGCCAAACTGATATCGGTGGTGCGCGAAGGGCGGCAGCAGTTGGAAGAGCAGATGGCGCAGGAGCGGGCTAGTAAAACGGAGAGCTAGCGATTTAAGCCGCCGCCCCCAGCAAAAAGTCCGTCTTGCCCAGCTCCACGCCGTTGTGCCGCAAGATGGCATAGGCCGTGGTGGCGTGAAAGTACACATTGGGTGTAGCCCAGTGCTTCAAATACGCTTCGCCCGCCATGGTGCGGGTTTTGTCGCGGCCTACGGGGAAGGTAATCTCTTTTGCTTCGTTGCCTTCGAGTTGTTCAGCTTTCACCGTGTTCAAGAAATCAATGGTCTTCTGGATACGCACTTTCAGCTCAACCAGGGTGGTTTCAGTGTCGTCAAACTTGGGGGCATCAATGCCGCCCAAGCGCGCCACGCACAGCTTGGCTGCGTCGCAGGCAATTAGCACTTGGCGTGTAAAGGGCAGCATGTCAGGCGCCAAACGAAACTGCGCCAACACGATGGAGTCGTATTTCTTAGCATCGGCATGGGCCTGCGCTTTGTCCAAAAAATGGCTGAGATTGCCCAGCACGGTGGTAAACACTGGCACGCTGGCTGAATACATGGAAATCGTCATACAGGTCCTCAAAAAAAGAAAATATTAGCGTAAGCCGTCCCAGAGCAACTTCACCCCGGTCAAGAACATGCCACCATACAGGAAACGGTAAAACACCACTTGGCTAATGCGCCGCGCCATGCGCACACCCACCCACACGCCTACGGGGGCAAGAGGCAGCAGCACCAGCGATGTGGCCATGTTGCGCATATCCAGCAAGCCCAACATACCGTAGGGCACCCACTTGCACAGATTCACCACAAAAAAGAAAAACGCCATGGTGGCTGTGAATTTAATAGGGCTGAGCTTGAGCGGAATCACATAGGCATTGATAGGCGGGCCGCCTGCATGCGCAATGAAGCTGGTAAAGCCTGATGTGGCGGTAAGCACCGCGCCCAACCACTTGGGTGGCGGCGCACTGTCGGGCTTGGGCGGAAAAATCAGACGCTGCGCCAAAAACAGCAGCGTAAAACCACCTACCAGTGCGGCAACGGTGTGCGCGTTAAACACCTTAAACAGTACCGCACCAATCAAGATGCCCAGCATGCCGAATGGAATCAAGAACTTCAACAGGGCCAGGTCAAAGTCTTTGCGAAACGCAGCCATACCCAGCACATCCATCACAAACAGCACCGGCATCAAGATGGCCGCAGCCTCGGGTACCGATACGGCCAGCGCCATCATGGGCACGGCCAATGAGCCAAAGCCTGCGCCAAAACCACTTTTGCTAATGCCCAACAACAACACGGCAGGAATGCTGATGGCGTAAAAAAATGGGTCGGTAATGAGGGGAAAGTTCACAGGAATTACGGCGTATGGTTGCGCCGCAAGGGGTGCGGCAAAGACGTCAGAGCATGTTACCCTCGATCCATGTTTAGCCCATCCCAAGCCGACGTTCGCCGATTTTTTTGCTCTGTTTATGCCAAGGCGCTCGCTGGTGCAGCATTAGAAGCTATAGAAATCATAGCAAGTCAGTGGATGAACGAGCATCCCGAATACGCTGCCGACTTTGCCAATGTAGATACGGCCCTGGCCACCATGTACGAGGCAACCGAGGGCCGCGCCAATCCGTTTTTACACCTGAGCATGCACCTGAGCATCAGCGAGCAATGCAGCATTGACCAGCCCCGCGGCATCCGCCAAGCGGTGGAGTTGCTAACCCACAAGCGCAACTCCTTACACGATGCCCACCACGACGCCATGGAATGCCTAGGCACCATGCTGTGGGAGAGCCAGCGCGCTGGCCGCCCGCCCGACGGCAATGCGTACATAGATTGTGTGCAACGACACGCAACACGGGATTAGCCAAAGAAAAAGCCGCTCAATGAGCGGCTTTTTCCTCTGTGCATGACTCGCTTAGCGGAAGCGGTTTTCAGGAACTGTTTTCAACTCACCGGGCAGTTTGCCCATGTAGTTGGCCAATTCTTTCAACTCGGCATTTGAGAACTGCTTGGCTACACCGCCCATGATGGCGTTACCACGGCCGATTTGGGCATTGCCTTCTGTTTTGTAGGCTTTGAGTGCTACATAAAGGTAGTCACTGTGCTGGCCAGCAATCTTGGGGTAAGTAGGATCAATGGGTTTGCTGAAGCTGTCGCCGTGGCAAGAGGCACAAGCGCCTTTGGTGACCAATTCCATGGCTTTGGCAGAGCCATCGGCCGCTTTGCCGGGAGCCTCGGCACCCGCTACCGCACCGCTGGTGGAATAGAAAGCTGCCAAATCTGCCATGTCTTGGTCAGTCAACGAGGCAGCAATACCGCGCATGCTGGCGTGCTTGCGCTCACCTTTTTTGTAGGCGTTTAGTGCTGAGATGATGTACTTTGCCCCCTGGCCAGAGATTTTTGGGACTTTGTGAATTTCAGGAAAACTGGCTTGGTAGCCCACAATTCCGTGGCAGCCAATGCACATGGCATTTTTCTTTTCACCGGCTTTGGCGTCGCCTTGGATATCCTGCGCTTGGGCAGAGAAAGCGGTCACAGAAGCGACAAGCACAGCGGAGAGGGACAACAAGAGTTTGTTCATTTTGCGAGGACAATCAGTCTGTGATTGGTATAAATCGACTACGCGATTATATCGACTACATCCTTCCCCAGACCTCTTCATTGAGCTTTATAAAAACCGTAGCGCAAACTCTGACTATGAAATTCCACGGAACCAAGAATTACGTTGCAACACAAGACCTAATGTTGTCGGTGAACGCGGCTATCACCCTGCAGCGCCCGCTATTGGTAAAAGGCGAGCCCGGCACGGGAAAAACTATGTTGGCCGAGGAAGTGGCTCAGGCGCTGAATATGCCGCTGCTGCAGTGGCACATTAAATCCACCACCAAGGCACAACAAGGTTTGTATGAATACGATGCCGTGAGCCGCCTGCGCGACTCCCAGCTCAGCGATGTGGACGGTGGCGAGCGTGTTAAGGATATTAATAATTACATCATCAAAGGCGTACTTTGGCAGGCGTTCACCGCCGACAAGCCTGTAGCGCTGCTGATTGACGAGATTGACAAGGCCGACATTGAGTTTCCCAATGACTTGTTGCGCGAAATCGACCGCATGGAGTTTTATTGCTACGAAACCCGCCAGCTGATAAAAGCCCGGCACCGCCCACTGGTGTTCATAACGTCCAACAACGAGAAAGAGCTGCCTGACGCGTTTTTGCGTCGCTGCTTTTTCCATTACATAAAGTTCCCCGATGCTGCCACCATGCAGAGCATTGTGGACGTGCACTTTCCGGACCTGAAAAAAGAGCTGCTGACCGCTGCGATGAAAACCTTTTACGAGGTGCGCAACCTGCCAGGCCTGAAAAAGAAGCCCTCTACGAGCGAATTGCTGGATTGGCTAAAGCTACTGCTGGCCGAGGACATTCCGCTGGAAGCCTTGCAAAGCAAGGACGAGAAGATGGCAGTGCCCCCGCTCGTGGGTGCGCTGCTTAAAAATGAACAAGACGTTACGCTGTTTGAGAAGCTAATGTTCATGCAACGTAACAACCGCTAGGCGACAAATATCATGAATAACAAAATGTGGATGGAAGGCGTATCAGACGCCGTGGGATTTATCGGCGGTGCCCTGCTGGGGTATTGGGCAGGTACGCTTTTGGGCTTAGACATTTTTGCTGTGGGCTACGGCAATGCCAGCATTGGTGGCATTGTGTTGGTGGGTCTGGGCGGCGGCTTGGGCCTGCAAGTAGCCCGGCGCTGGCGCGCGAGCCACACTGAAAAGCAAAGCAAGCAAGACGGCAAAAAGGGCTGAAATGGCATTTGTCGAACCCACAACACTTTCAGCACGTGGCGTGCGCTTGGTACCACTGGCGCTCGAACACGAGGCCGGCCTCAAAGCCGCCGCAGCCGACGGCGCACTGTGGAACATCCGTATCACAACGGTGCCTGAGCCCGAACACACCCGCAAATACATTGAAGATGCGCTGGCAATGCGCGAAGCCGGCAACCGCTTTGCCTTTGCAGTGACCGATGAGGCCACCGGCAAGGTGCTAGGCAGCTCCAGCTACCACGACATCGTGCCTGCGCTCAAACGCGTAGAAATTGGCTACACCTGGTATGCCAAAAGCTGCCAGCGCACCCACGTCAACACCACCGCCAAACTGCTTTTGATGACGCATGCGTTTGAGACTTTGGGCTGCCACGTGGTGGGCTGGCGCACGGACAACTACAACTTTGCGTCCCAAGCCGCCATTGAACGGCTGGGAGCGAAGAAAGACGGCGTCATCCGTGGCCATGCCCTGCGCCGCGACGGCACCATTCGCGACACCGTGATGTACAGCATGCGGGCTGGAGAATGGCCTGAGGCCAAAGTGCAGCTGCTGTATCTGCTGAACAAACCGCGCTAAAGCACCGGGGAGAATCCACATGCTGCTGGACTTTTTCTACACCCTGCGATCGGCCAAGCTGCCGGTTTCGGTCAAG
Source organism: Pseudomonadota bacterium (assembly GCA_046045765.1). GTDB lineage: Bacteria > Pseudomonadota > Gammaproteobacteria > Burkholderiales > Burkholderiaceae_C > Allorhodoferax. The sequence continues at coordinate 4,826 of JBJOLD010000346.1, forward strand.
GAATACCTCACGCTGATGGAGGCGCTGCAGAAAGGCGTGGTCGGCCCCAATGCGGAGCCCTCGGAGACCGACACGTTTGACGAGGCCTATAGCAGTGGCTACAAGATTGACGACTTTTACTACCTGAGCCGCACCACGCTGGTCAAAGACGAAAAGCACTACGACAAATTCGACCGTGCCTTTGCCGCCTATTTCAAAGGCGTGGAGATGATTGCAGACTTCACCAAAGAAGTGCCGTGGGAGTGGTTGCGTAAAAACTTGGAGCTCAACCTCAGCCCCGAAGAGCTGGCAAAGATTCAGAAGATGGGTTGGGACGAGTTGATGGAAACGCTCAAGAAGCGTTTTGAAGAACAGAAAGAGCGCCACGAAGGCGGCAGCAAATGGATAGGCACTGGCGGCACGAGCCCCTTTGGCGCCTACGGCCAGAACCCGCAAGGCATTCGCATCGGCCAAGACAAAGGTCGCAACAAGAGCGCGGTCAAAGTGTGGGACCAACGCGCCTACAAAGACTACGACGATACGCAAGAACTGGGCACGCGCAACATCAAGGTCGCGCTGCGCCGGCTGCGCAAGTTTGCGCGTGAAGGCCATGAAGACGAGCTGGACCTGGACGAAACCATCAGCCGCACCGCAGCCAACGCGGGTTACCTCGACATCAAAATGCGGCCCGAGCGCCACAACAACGTCAAGGTGCTGCTGCTCATGGACGTGGGCGGCACCATGGACGAGCACATTGCCCGCGTGGAAGAGTTGTTCAGCGCCACCAAGACCGAGTTCAAGCACCTGGAGTTTTATTACTTCCACAACTGCGTGTACGACTTCATGTGGAAGAACAACCGCCGCCGCTTTGCCGAGAAGTTTGACACGTGGGACATCATCCGCAAGTACAACAAAGACTACAAACTGATTTTTGTAGGCGACGCCACCATGAGCCCGTATGAAATATTGCAGCCCGGTGGCAGCGTGGAATACAACAACCAGGAAGCAGGTGCAGAATGGTTGCAACGCTTGCTCAGTGCGTTCCCTAAATTTGCGTGGATCAATCCCGAGCCTCAGGGTGTCTGGCAGTATCGCCAGAGCATCAGCGTCATCCAGCAGATCGTGCACCAGAAGATGTATCCGCTAACTCTCAAAGGTTTGGAAGACGCTATGCGTCAGCTCACCAAGTAATCCTAGAAGTTACCGCTTAGCGGTCGATACAATGCCCGCAGTCTCGCTGTAGTTCAATGGATAGAACGAGTGCCTCCTAAGTGCTAGATACAGGTTCGATTCCTGTCAGCGGGACCATTTGCACGCTGCGTAGCTCAATCACAGCATCACGTAAATCGGCAGCCCACGCGCGACGGTCGCGGCCTTCGGCGTATTGCGGTATGCCATAGTGCACCTTAGCCAGCAAATTCCGTGAACGCAAGGTTCTCCACACTGATTGCAGCAGGGTGTCTTCTACGATGTAGCAGGGATCAAAGCTCGTGGCATTCGTAGCGGCATCAGCAAAGTGCAAGGCCATAGGTTGCACTGGTGCTTTTGCAGTAATTGCTGCTTGCAATAAGTTGGCATGAAATGGCAGCACGGTGCTGCCATCGCCCGTAGTGCCCTCTGGAAACACAGCCAGCACATCCCCTGCCTGCAAGCGCTCGGCCATGTGGTGCACCACGCGCAACGCATCGCGGCGGGACTCGCGCTCAATGTACAGCGTGCCCGCCCCGGTGGCCAGCATGCCCACTACGGGCCAACGCTGGACGTCGGCCTTGGAGACAAAGCGGCAGTGCCCTGTGGCATGAATCACCACAATGTCCAGCCACGATATATGGTTGGAAACCAGCAACATCGGGCCTGGTCTTGGCGCTCCATTCACTATCAATTTAATAGCTAGCTGCGCAAGTAGCGCGCGGGACCAAGCCTGAATTCGCTCATTTTTCTGGACTTCAGACAACGTCGGAAAAATCCAGCGTATGGTCCACGCGCCAGCCAGCAAGTGCACAACGATGCGCAGCAGCCGCGCAAACGCCACAAGACTTTTCAAGGCCTAGCCACCAAACACCACTTGACCACCCACCACAGTGGCGCGCACGCGGCCTGGCAACTCATAACCACCAAACGGCGTGTGCTGCCCTTGGCTGCGCAGCGCGGCAGGCTCTACCACCCAAGCCGCATGGGGGTCCAACACACAGATGTCGGCCACCGCACCCACGTGCAAACGGCCTGCACTCGCGGCAGCATCCCCCAAAGCTGCACCCAACACGCCCGCGGGTTGGCTGGTTACTGTGGCCAACGCGCGCGCCAGAGGCACACCGCTGTCTTGCGCCCATTTGAGCGCCAGGCTGAGCAACAGCTCCAGCCCGGTGCCACCGGGTTCAGCTTCGGCAAACGGCAGCGCCTTGGCGTCTTCGTCCACCGGGGTGTGGTCGGACACCAGTGCGTCGATGGTGCCGTCCTGCAAACCGGCACGCAGTGCGTCGCGGTCACGCTGCTGGCGCAGGGGTGGATTCAGCCGCATACGGCTGTCAAAGTAGCCAATATCCAAGTCGGTTAAGTGCAGAGAATTGATACTCACATCACAACTCACCGGCAGACCCTCTAACTTGGCCTGGCGCACCAGTTCCACACCGGCCGCACTGCTGATACGGCACAGGTGCACGCGGGCGCGGGTGGAGCGCACCAGCTCAAAAATGGTGTGCAATGCAATCGTTTCTGCAGCCACAGGCACGCCACTCAAGCCCATACGCGTGGCCAATGGTCCGCTGGCAGCTACACCTTTGCCCAAAAATACTTCTTGGGGCCGCAACCATACCGGATAGCCAAATGTGCTGGCATATTGCAGTGCGCGCAAAGTCACTTGGGTATTGACAAGCGGCACTTCGGCCTGGCTGAATGCCACACAACCCGCCTGGGTCAGTGCGCCCATTTCGGTGAGTACTTCGCCTTGCAGGTTGCGGGTAAGCGCACCCAAGGGGTAGACACGCGCTTTGTGTTGTGCCTGCGCACGGTAACGCAACATTTCCACCAAACCAGCCTCGTCCAGCACCGGATCGGTGTCGGGTGGGCACACCACGCTGGTCACGCCACCGGCCACGGCCGCAGCGAGTTCGGAGGCCAACATGCCTTCATGCTCGTAGCCAGGTTCGCGCAAACGCACACACAAGTCCACCAAACCGGGCATCACAATGCAACCCGTGGCGTCGATGACTTGGTCAGGCTGAAAGTCGGATGCTATATTTTTGATAGCTACCACCGCACTACCCGCGAGGGCTACATCGACTTTTTCATCAAAACCACTGGCCGGATCGATAACCCGGCCGCCTTGAATGAGTATGTTCATGCTTCATTTCCTGCAACGATGCTCATCACCGCCATGCGCACGGCGATACCGAAGGTAACCTGCGGCAAAATGACGCTTTGCATGCCATCCACCACCGCAGAATCAATTTCTACGCCGCGGTTAATCGGCCCAGGATGCATCACGATGGCATCGGGCTTGGCCAATTGCAACTTCTCTGGGGTGAGGCCATAGCTCTTGAAAAACTCATGCATCGATGGCAACAGCGCGCCGCTCATACGCTCGTTCTGCAAGCGCAGCATGATGATCACGTCGCAGTCTTTAATACCCTCTTCCAGCGTGTGGCACACCCGCACGCCCATTTGCGCCATGTCGGATGGCACCAGCGTTTTGGGCCCCACCACACGCACTTCGGCACAGCCCAAGGTGGTGAGTGCGTGAATGTCCGATCGCGCCACGCGCGAGTGCAGCACATCGCCCACGATAGCCACGGTCAGGTTAGTGAAATCTTTCTTGAAGTGCCGGATGGTGAACATGTCCAGCAGTCCCTGCGTGGGGTGCGCGTGGCGGCCGTCACCCGCGTTGATAACGTGCACATGGGGTGCCACATGCTGGGCAATCAAATAGGGTGCGCCGGACTCGCCGTGTCGCACCACAAACATATCAGCCGCCATGGCACTGAGGTTGGCAATGGTATCCAGCAGCGATTCGCCCTTGGAGGCGCTGGAGCGCGCAATGTCCAAGTTGATCACGTCAGCGCTGAGTCGCGTGGCGGCAATCTCGAACGTTGTGCGGGTGCGGGTAGAGTTCTCGAAAAACAGGTTGAACACACTTTTGCCACGTAGCAGTGGGACCTTTTTCACCTCGCGGTCGTTGACCGAAACAAAGTTGGTAGCAGTGTCCAAAATGTGGGTGAGTATGCTTTTAGACAAGCCTTCTACCGAAAGCAAGTGAATCAGCTCACCATGTTTGTTGAGTTGGGGGTTGCGTTTGTAAAGCACCTAAGCGCCCTCTTTCAGGTTAAAGGTGAAAACACCCGCGTCACTGCGGGCAAGTGTCAAAGACTGATCGCTACCCAAGCTCACACGTCCCGCTGCAAAGTCGGCTTGTACGGGTAATTCGCGGCCGCCACGGTCCACCAGCACGGCCAGGCGCACGCTGGCTGGGCGACCATAGTCAAACAACTCATTGATCACCGCGCGTATGGTGCGTCCGGTGAAAAGCACGTCGTCTAGTACCAAAATGTCTGCGCCAGTTACGTCGAAAGGCAAGCTGGTTTGTCCGCCCGATGACAAGCCCCGCTGTGCAAAATCATCACGGTGCATGGCCGAAGAAATAGTGCCGGCTTTGCCTGGCAGTTGCAGGTCTGCCTGCAGGCGCTCGGCCAACCATGCGCCGCCCGAGGTAATTCCCACCAAGCGGGTCGACATACCGCAAATTTGGCGCACGCCGCGCAACAGCTCAAGGTAAAGCGCTTCGGCATCCGGTAAAAGCGCTCGCGAACCGCTGGTGGTAGTGCCGTCCGTGTTCTGTGTGCTCAATTCAAGCTCCTCAAAAACTGTTCCAAAATAATGCAGGCTGATGCAGCATCGGCATCTTTAGCGCCTGACGACAAAGCCTCGGTGGTGCTGTAGCGCTCGTCCACCTCAAACACCGGCAAATGAAAACGGCCATGCAGTTGACGGCCAAACTTTTTGGCGCGTGTGGTGTTTTCATGCGCTGCGCCATCGGGGTGGTACGGTACTCCAATCACAATCGCGTCGGGTTGCCACTCTTTAAGGCGTTGGGCGATGTGCTCAAAGCGCGCATCCCCTTGCGCATGAATCGACCCCTGCGGCTGCGCAGTACCCATGATGCGGTTGCCCACCGCAACGCCCGTTCGCTTCATGCCGAAATCAAACGCGATAAAGGTGGACAGCGTTTTGGCTGCTGCCTCGGTCATGCGTGGCCCACTTGATTAGAAATCATCCAAGCTTCTAAGCCCAGCAGCGCTAGCGCCTTGTCGTAGCGCTGCGCCACCGGCGTATCAAAAATGACAGCGGGGTCTGCATCTACCGTGAGCCAGCTGTTTTCGCCCAGCTCGGTTTCTAGCTGTCCTTCGCCCCACGCAGAATAGCCGAGCGTCACCATAACGCGCTTGGGGCCGGTTCCGCTGGACAAGGCTTCCAATACGTCCTTGGAGGTGGTCATCTCCAGCCCCCCCGGGATGATGAGCGTAGCGGCATAGAGCGACTCCCGTGTTGCATTGGGCGTGATAAAAATTTGCTCATGCAAAACAAAGCCTCGCTCTGTCTGTACAGGACCACCATGAAACACTGGGTTATCGGTCAAATCAGCGCGTTGCAGTGGCAGTTCAATTTTGCTAAAGAGCAGCTGCATCGTCATATCTGCCGGTTTGTTTATGACCAAACCCAGTGCGCCGCGCTCAGTGTGTTCACAGACGTACACCACACTTTTAGAAAATAGGGCATCTTCCAACCCCGGCATCGCAATCAAGAAATGATTGGTAAGGTTGATGAGTGCAGAATCGCTGGGCATGTTTTCATTTTAACGGGTGCTATGCAAAAACAATTTGAGACAGGACTGGTCTGGTTTCGGCGCGATTTGCGCACACAAGATAACGCTGCGCTGAGCAATGCATTGCAAAATTGCCAGCAGGTCCATTGCGTGTTTGTATTTGATCGCAGTATCTTGGACTTGCTTCACAAGCAGGACCGGCGTGTGGAATTCATTCGTGAATCGCTAGTGGAATTGGACGCAGAGCTAAGGACTCGGCGTGGACATGCCAAGGCCGGTTTGATCGTCATTCATGGGCAGGCAATAGTAGAAATTCCCGCCATAGCAGCCCAGCTTGGCGCTCAGGCAGTATTTGCGGCACACGATTACGAGCCGCAGGCTATTGCACGCGATGCGCAGGTGCAAACTCTGCTGAAGGACAGTGGTGTGCAATTTTTCACATTCAAAGACCACGTGATCTTTGAAAGGGAGGAAGTACTGACACAAACGGGCAAGCCTTATGGCGTATTCACCCCCTATATGCGGGCCTGGCGGGCCAAGTTAGGCCATGATCCAATCCAAACCCATTCAATACAAGACATAGGAACCGCACTGGCAGCCCGCCCGGACAATTTAGCGCAGGCAGTGCCCACATTAGCAGATATTGGCTTTGAGTCGACCAACCTCAAGGCACTCAAAATTCCCACGGGTATGTCGGGTGCACGGCAATTACTGGACGATTTTTGGGAACGCATGGACGCGTACGATGAAACACGCAACTTTCCAGCTGTCAAAGGGCCAAGTTACTTGGGCGTGCACCTGCGCTTTGGAACTGTATCCATCCGACACTTGGTATCGATTGCCATGCAACGACAACTGGCGGGCAGCATTGGCGCAACCACTTGGCTTAATGAGTTGTGCTGGCGAGATTTCTATTTTCAAATATTGGTCAACTTCCCCCAAGTGGCTACGGGAGCCTTCAAACCCGAATACAACGCCATTTCATGGGCTGGCGGTGCTAGAGCGCAACAGCTTTTCGATGCTTGGTGCCAAGGTGTCACTGGCTACCCGTTAGTAGATGCCGCCATGCTGCAGCTCAACCGAACGGGCTATATGCACAATCGCCTGCGCATGGTGGCGGGCAGTTTTTTGGTGAAGCACCTTGGTCTCGATTGGCGTTGGGGCGAACGTTATTTCGCTGCGCACCTTAATGATTTCGATCAGTCTGCCAACAACGGCGGGTGGCAATGGGTTAGCTCCAGCGGCTGCGACGCACAGCCCTACTTCAGAATTTTTAATCCTGTTACGCAAAGTGAGAAGTTCGACGCGCAAGGCAAGTTTATCAAGCGATATTTGCCCCAGCTTGCAGGTTTAAGTCCCAAGAGTATTCATGCCCCCTGGACGGCAAAACCCTTGGAATTGCAAGCAGCGGGCATTAGTCTAGGGCAGACCTACCCGCTACCCGTAGTGGACCATGCGACCGCTCGCGCTGACACTTTGCTACGCTACGCAGTGGTCAAAAAAGCAACCTACGAATCAGCTAAGACAGCGCAGTAGCTGCGCACCAACTCAAGCAAGCCTTCTTCAGAGTAAGGCTTGCCCAGGTAGTGGTCTACGCCCAGATCTTTGGCGTGCTCGCGGTGCTTTTCAGCAATACGCGAGGTAATCATAATAATGGGCAAGTCGCGTAGCTTACTGTCTGCACGAATGTTGCGTACCAAATCAAAGCCATCCATGCGCGGCATTTCGATGTCTGACAACACAACAGTGGGTTTTTCTTCTTGCAGTTTTTCCAAGGCATCCAGCCCGTCGTTAGCCAACACAACGCGATAACCTTCGCGCTTAAGCAGTCTCTGCGTGACGCGGCGCACCGTGATGGAATCATCCACCACCAAAATAAGCGGAATGACCGAATTACCAATAGCCGGCACTAAAACACCATCTAACGCGCTAACAGGGGTTTCGCCCTTGGTAGTCGCAGACTTATACAGATGCCGCGCTTGGTCACCATACACAGTAGCAAGTGCCACCGGGTTATAAATCAGAACAACCGCGCCAGAGGCCAATACCGACATGCCGGCAAGACCTGGCAGTCGAGCTAATTGCGGTCCCAAGTTTTTAACCACGACCTCGCGATTACCCAAAACTTCATCGACGTGCAAAGCCAAGCGCTGCCCGGCACTGCGAAAAACCGCGACGTGGATAGTTTTCCCTAGTGATTCAGTGCTCTGCGCGGACACTTGGAGTAGCGCGCCCGACCAATAAAACGCAGTCTTCTGGCCAGCAATGTCAAACGACTCGGTCGCATAAGACTGCTCTAGTGTTGCCGGTGTCACGCGCACCACCGTCTCCATAAGATTAGAGGGCACACCAATGGTGAACTCACCAATTCGCAACATTACCACCTGGGTTACCGCCGTAGTCAAAGGCAGCACTAATTTGAATGTACTGCCCTCATCCTGCGCCGTCTTGGTTTCAATGCGGCCGCCCAATGCGTTTACCTCAGAAAGGACTACGTCCATGCCGATACCTCGGCCAGAAAGCTCAGTGACTTGTTCCGCCGTAGAAAAGCCCGGCATAAAAAGCAGTGCCGCAGCATCAGCGTCGGACAACGTATCAGTTGCGGCAATAAGACCCTTGGCAATAGCCTTGGTCCGAATTTTTTCTAAGTGCAAGCCTCCGCCATCGTCACTGAACGAAACAGAGACATCATTACTTTCTTGTTGCACTTGAACAATGATAGTGCCTGCGGCCGGCTTACCAAGGGCGGTTCGAGTCTCAGCGGACTCCACACCATGTCCCACCGCATTTCGCAACATGTGCTCGAAAGCGGGGGTCATACGGTCCAGCACACCGCGGTCCATTTCAATAGATCCACCCACAATATCGAGCTTTACTTGCTTACCAGACTCTTTGGCAGCTTGTCGTACTACGCCATACAAACGATCGGAAATTCCATCAAATTCGACCATGCGTGTACGCAGTAAATCACGCTGCAATTCACGTGCCTGGCGTCCTTGTGCAATCAAATCATCTTCTGTTCCCTGAACCACTCGCTTTAAGCTGCGTTGCACAGTCGCCACGTCATTAACAGACTCGGCCATCATTCGAGTGAGTTCTTGCACCCGGGTAAAACGGTCGAACTCCAAGGGATCGAACCCTGCATCTGCATCTTTGGTCTGGGCCAAGCGTGACTGCATCTGTGACTCTGCTTGTAACTCCACATCACGTAACTGTTTGCGCAACCGGTCAAGATTGCCGTCTAATTCTGACAACGAAGCGCGCAGTTGAACCAGATGGGACTCCATTCGCGAGCGACTGATCAGGACTTCGCCAGCCTGATTAACTAGCCGATCCAACAGCTGCGAACGGACTCGTACCGACTGATTGCCAACAGACTTAGTCGTAGTGGGTAACGAACCCGCTGCGTTGGCGACCTTGGATGTCGTTCTGAAAGTCGCTACATCATCTAGCTTCACCTGGGGTGAAGACACTGGCTCAGAGAAGGCATTCAGCGTGTTAGTCGACGATTCAATTCCCAGTACTTCAAACGTCCCTTGAATCGCGTCAAACATCGACAACAGCGGCTCAAGCTGAACCGCCTGCAAATTTTCCGACCCTAAATGCAACACACTGGATTCCATGCGGTGTGACATCTCGCCCAAACGCATAGCACCCGCAAGCCGGGCGCTACCTTTAAGCGTGTGCAGCACACGCAGCACCTCGCCACGTGCGCCCAAGTTATCCGGACGCGACACCCACTGGCGTAACGCCGTACCCAATGCAGGCAGGAGCTCTTCGGCTTCTTCCTGAAAGATCGGCAACAGGTCCTCGTCAAATTGGTCTATCGCATCGATCTGGTCGTCGCTGACTACTGCAACGCTGACAGGTGCAGCGGCGAAGGATGCAGCAACCGGCTCGTCGCAGACCGCTGCAGGGGCTACAGGCTCCTGAGTTTCGGAGATCAAAACTTCGACATCTGAACTTAATGGCTCTAAACTGGGGGCTTCAAACTCCATCTCAGTAATGGCTTGCAACGCTTCAAGCAGCGATTGGTCCGGCTCCTTCAAAAAGCCAGCTGCAAATTGATGTAACAACCGACGAATATCCTCGGCCGCATTGCTGAACGCCAATGCAATATCGTCTGACCCTTCACCATAGAGTTGAACATGCTCTAAGGCACGCTCCAAAGACTTAGCGATATTGGATAAGGCAACAAAGCCAACAGTTGCCGAACTGCCACCCAATGAGTGAGCAAGTGTCACAACCGAATCAGGGACCGCATGGTGCCACTCAAGCGCCCACTCGCTCAACTCGGTTTGCAATCGTCTAGACCACTCATCTGCCTCGTTCAAGTACACGTTATAGAGCGGAATGCTCAAGCGCAATGACCCGATAACTTTCACCGGCTCTGGCGGCTCTAAGGATTCCTTTGGATCTGGGCCAAACTCGTCTGGACTCAATTCGGGTTCTGCTGGTTGCTCCTGGTGCACCGCTACAAGTTCACCTTCGACAGTTTCCGCACATTTTTCTGGCTGTACTTCACTCAAATTGGAACCAAAGATGTCTACATCTACATCTACGTCGAAAGGGAAGTCGAGATCAGTGTTCAACTCTGGTATCCCAACTTCTTGGGGAACAGGGGCACCCGTTTGAGCGCTAATTACCCCGAAGTCAAAGTCAAAGTCTTCTAAGTCAGGCGCCAATAGATTCGCAGTAGCCATTAGATCGAGCTGCTGCGGATGCGTGAGATCTACAGCTGCGGATAACTGACCTTCGTCATCCAACCCTCCAAACATTTGCGTGGCTTCAAAATCTAAAGCCTCTACCAACTCTATCCCCACCATATCATGGGCTGACTCTTCAGAGCGCACCTCTGGAATCGGCTTTGGACTGTGCAATCGTTGGGTTGCCAAGGCATTAAAACTTTGCGTGTTTTGAAAATCTGGTCGAGGCGTCAACAAGTCCACCAAACGTCCGTCCAACCGCAGCGCATCAGCTGCATGCCTAAAGACGCTGGAACTCCAATGCTCTGCGTTACCATTTTCAATATCATCTACCCAGAGTGCGAACGCGCAAACTCCTTGACTGGAGAGCGTAAGAAGATCTTCACTGACCGGGTGCTGCTCTGCAAGCCAACCGTTCAAAAGCTGTTCAAAAGCCCAGGCAGATTCGCCAAATTCAGTCAGTCCCACCATGCGGGAACTGCCTTTGAGTGTGTGAAACGCTCTGCGAAGCGTCGTCTGCTCGCCCAGGTCACCTGGGTTGGCTACAAGTGCGCGAATTGTAGATTGCCCCGCTTGAATAACCTCCCTAGCCTCATCCAGAAAAATATCCAAGAGCTCTTCGTCGTCCTCTTGTAAATCCACTGCCGCCAGTGGGCTTGGCACTGCAACCGGTGGCGGCTCAACCTTGGATGCTATAACGGGCAGTGAGGGGGGCACTTGCATCGGCGCAACCACTCGCTCTCGCCCCATAAGTGGTCGGAACTCACCAACGGCTTCGTCATACACAAAGAGCTTCTTAGCCAGTGTCCGCTGGTAACTAAGCATATCAATGAGGAATCCCATGGCCCCCAAACTATTACCCAACTTCTCAAAGATTCCTGTACGGGCAACTCCTGCGTCAACCTCTTCTACCAAAAATTTCTCCACGCTACCGCGCATCCGCAAGGCTGCCACAGCCGGTTGATCAAGCCCTAGTACCGAGAAAACGCCACGCATTTGGGAAAGTCGATTAGGCACTTCGCGCAACGGCGATTTATCCAAAGGATTGCGGAAAAACTGATCCAGTGCGGCCTCTACCTCAACCAGTGTTGAGCGTAGCTCATCCATCACGCTGCCCATAGTCTGGCGATCGCTCACCCGGCGATACAGCTCCTCCATCCACGACTCCATCGGCTCGGGCTCAGCACCAGCACTAACGTGCCGCAACCGCTGCGCAAGGCGCTCACTGCGTTCAGCCAAATGGTTGTCTGTGGGGTCTAAATCCTCGTAGGCAGCTTCCAAATACAAAACAGCAGTTGCCACCTCTATTGCAACGGCTGGAAGTGGAGCAGCACCCGACCGAACTGTTACATCAATCGCTTGTGTCAATGCACTCGCCAATGCTGCGCTCTCCGGATGCAACTTGACCATAGACTCGGTCAGTGCTGAAAACTGTTCGCCCGCCACTTTAATTCGATGAGTATCTCCGCCAGCCAATGCGGACCATGTTTCAGCCGCAGCCGCTATGCGCTTGCGTGCAAGAACCAGTACTGCAGGATCAAATCTTCCGAACTGCTCAGTAGCGTAATCAACAGGGCGACACAGCTCAGCTGCATACGCGCTTCTAACAGCGCTTAGCGACGCTGCGTCACCTGCAGTCGGTACCGCTTGCCTGCAAAAAAATACCAAATCTTCTGCCAATCGGTCTGACACACTAGCGTCGCCCTTGGCCAAAGAAGCATATTGCTGAAGAACGCGAGAGGCTGTGCGTTTGACATACACATCATCCGGCAGCAATTGCATCCCCACAGCCTCATAGAAACCTGCGGCAATTGCCCAAAATGTGCGGATATTCCCTTCAGTTTCCCCCCAAGCAAGTCCCACACAGAGATCTGCAAGTCGTTTGGCTGCCAAGAAATCGCCGCTTTTGACTATTTTCAAAACCGATTGATCCATAGCAGATCTCACGTCTGGCGAATAGCTCATGGGCGATGGCCCAGTAGGCAATGAAACGCTTTGCCACCGCCATTCATACGGAGACAAGTCGGCAGGGTGAACCCGGTCTGCACTAGCCAACTCCATCACTCCACGGTACTGAGGGAACAGTGCTACCGGAGATGCCTCTTTACCCTTCAACACACCTTCCAAATATTCAGTAACCGCGAAGCTGGCGCGCTCAAGTTGAACGGCAGCGTCTTCGCTACAAAGCTCTGGGCGCTGCACAAATTTTTGTGCAAGCGACTCCATTGCACGCAAAATTTTCGCCGGTGCAACCATCCCCACCATCTCTAGCGCGCCCACAGCTTGGTGTAGTTGCTGCCTAGCAATGCGAAGGTGACTTGCGTCTAAGTCGGTGAGTTCTGAGCCTCGAGCCAGTTCAGCGTCACGTACGAACCGGCGCATAGCCTTGGAGGCGCCATCCAGTGATTTTCGCAACTCGTCAAGCACCCAAGCAAGGGGGCCTAAGTCATTTATCGCAGCTTCGTTATCACCGAGCGCTAGTGGGTTCAAAGACATGTGGATTCAGGCTCTCAGTGATTGCGATCTCAAAGGGGGGCGTAGCAGGACGCGTTAGCTAATCTTGAATCGCGAAACAGACTGGCGTAGCTCACCCGCCATACGAGACAGTTCCCGCACTTGTCCAGCAGTCACTTTGGTGCCTTCACCGGTTTGCTCAGTCACCGCAAAAATATGCTGAATATTCTGAGCCACAACATTAGCCAAGCCGGCTTCGCGTGAGGCCGATTGGGAAATCTGTTCAATTAAGTCTGCAACTAGGCGCGACACACGGTCAATTTCCGACAATGCGGTACCTGCGTTGTCGGACAACTTGGCCCCTGCCACCACCCCTTGCGTAGAACGCTCCATAGCGCCAATAGCGTCTTGCGTATCGGTTTGAATGGCCTTCACTAGCGCAGAGATTTGGCGCGTAGCATCGGCAGAACGTTCTGCAAGACGCTGCACCTCTTCCGCAACCACAGAAAATCCTCGTCCAGCATCGCCTGCTGACGCAGCTTGAATTGCAGCGTTTAGCGCCAACACGTTGGTTTGCTCGGTAATGTCGGAAATCAGTTCTGTAATTTCACCAATCTCTTGTGAAGATTCACCCAACCGCTTAATACGCTTGGAAGTATCTTGAATTTGGTCACGAATGGAATTCATACCGCCAATAGCGCTTTGTACAGCGGCCAAACCTGATTCAGCGGCTTGCAATGACTGACGGGCTACCCGAGCAGACTCTTGCGCTTGGGTCGACACATCATTAATACGGCCAGCCATTTCCACTACAGAGCGACCAGTTTCACGAATTTCGTGCAACTGTTCGTTAGACGCAGCCAACAACTCTGTCGACGTTGCATCTACCTCTGCAGTCGTTTGCGCGACCCTTGCCGCAGTGCCCTGCACGTTAGCAACCAAAGAGCGCAACTCTTCTACGGTGTAATTAACTGAATCTGCGATAGCGCCCGTAATGTCCTCCGTCACTGTGGCTTCCTGCGTCAAGTCGCCCTCAGCGACAGTTTGTAACTCGTTCATCAATCGCAAAATAGCGGCTTGATTAGCATCGTTGACGCGCTTAGCTTCTTGTTCTTGACGCTCTGCCGCGACACGCTGATCTTCAGCAACAACCTGCCGATTTCGACTGTCCTGCAACTGCACATACGACAAACCGGCGGCACACACAAGTGCAAAACCAGCTGCCAAAATAAGAATAAGCAGCGCAGTGCCACCAATACCCGACTTGTCCGCGAGCTTGGACTGCAATTCCTCCAGATTGCGTCGCAATGGTTCGCTATCTAAAATAATGGAACTTTGAGCCTCGCGAGCAGCCACCAAACCCTGCAAATTACCCAAAATCGCGCCAGCTTGAACGCGCGTCTCATCATAGAGTTTGATCAACGCTTGTATTTGCTCGCGTGTTGTAACGTCCTTCGCTGCGGTCAACCGTAACTCAGAACTACCATCAAGCAGCGCAAGAGAAATTTCTTTGAAGGTATTCAGGTCTTTGCCCAGCAAAAACACCGCTTCTGGGCTAACGCCTTCAACTGTCAAGAACTCATTGGAAGATTTTCCAATCCGCTGTGTCAACATCACCAACTGCCCCACTGCGGAGACCTCAACTGCAGGCGCATTTTGCTGGAGTTTTAACGAAGAGATAGTTTCAGCAATTTCCAACAAATCCGAAGATTGGCGATTGATCAATCGCAGGGACGCGCCGATTTGCGTCAGAATTTTTTCTTGCCCCATCACTGCCTTGGCATTTTTTTCAGCGCGGCTTACCAAAGGCATTACTTTTTCAAGCTCAGGCCTGTAATCGTCGTCTAAAGCGCTTAAGCGCAACGCTGCGTCACCTTGCTGCAATCCCATAGTCGTTTTTGCCAATACCTCAGCGCTCTCCACCACGTCTGGAAACGCCTGCGCACTACCCACCAATGCTTGTGACACAGATTTTGCCAAACGCTGCGACTGCATTAAAGACTGCCCGGTCGCCCCCAACTGCTGTGCCACCTTGTCAGATTGCCCAAGCGCATACACAGCAACGCCAACCAGAAAGACCAGGGAAACACCCAGCAAACTAGCCAAAATGCGCTGATGTTGCGCAACACTTCGCAAGCCTAACCCAGGGACTCGGATTACATCGCCGCTGCTCACCTCAGGCCCTGCTACTTTTGGGGCATCCTCAACGCTGGCTGGTAACACTTCCGCCAAAGGAGATCGATCGGTAGGTACTGCGGTCTGCGCACCACTCCCACCAATATCGTCTGGGGTAGCCAAGCTAAAACGCGAATCCGTTTCTGCCTCCAACGGCTTTTTGGTAAACAAAGTTTTTAATTGATCAACGACGGACATGATTCAGCCTTAACAAGGAACTAAGCGCTAATACTTAAAAATTGAGGCGTTTGTGACAAGGTTCTCAAATCGATTTCTTGCCAAGCGACGCCATCTTTATCTTCGAACTGGTGGCCAAAGTAAGTGGGCGATCCATCCGGCGCCGCGCGGGAAGACACAAACGCATCCGCACCGCGCAGCCCAGCCAAACTATCCACTTGCAAGGCGCAATTCACCTCCAGTAACGGATTGAGCGTTACCACACAAGCGTCTGCAGACACTGCCTCCCGCTTTGGGGCTTGACCGGCGCGTATGAACCCTATCAGATCCACGACGCCAAACAACCCCCCACGGATATTGAGAACGCCCTTGAACCAACCCTGTGCATAAGGCACAGGCTGCAGACTTACCAGCGGGAAAATTTCGCCAGATTGCCCCAGCGGTAACAGGAAATTCGTGTCTGCAGCCTTTACCGCAAGCCAAGCCACAGACATGCCCTCAGTACGAGCTGCCTGTAGCCGGGTCGCCAGTCGGGACTGGAGTTCTCGAAGTGCTTCGCGATTCGCCATCGTTTGTCAGTCAGCCCAGCGCTTTGATTTTTCCCAGCAACTCAGTGGCGTCCACTGGTTTGGTAATGTAATCACGGGCGCCCTGGCGCATACCCCACACGCGATCGGTTTCCAAGTTTTTGCTGGTGCAAATAAATATGGGAATATCCGTATATTCTGGCGTGCGATTGATGGCGCGGGTAAGTTGAAATCCGTTTTGACCAGGCATCACAACATCCATCAAAATTAGATCGGGCATGTCTTCTGCCAACCGTTTAAACGCCTCCTCTGCATTGTCAGCGGTGCGAGCTGTGTACCCGTTGTTTTGGAGCAATTCCGTGAGAAACATTTGCTCAGTTTTGGAGTCATCAACGATGAGCACCTTGTGAATAGACATTAAATAGCTCCTTGAAGCGCTACACCAAATTGTTGAACGGCTTGCAACAGCTGTTCTTTGGTGAAAGGCTTGGTTAAATAATCTTGGGCACCGACCATGCGACCACGCGCCTTGTCGAACACTCCATCTTTTGAAGACAACATGACTACAGGCACACTGTTAAATTTAAGATTGCGTTTGATAATGGCGCAAGTTTGATACCCGTCCAGACGCGGCATCAGAATATCGCAAAAAATAAGGTTAGGTTGGTAATCATTAACCTTAGCCAACGCATCAAATCCATCTTCCGCCAGCATGACCTCATGGCCACCTTGCTTGAGAAAGATTTCGGCGCTACGCCGAATGGTGTTGCTGTCGTCGACCACCAGCACCCTGAAAGGTGTTCCATCGGTACTCACAAGGCTTTGCTCCTCTAGAGGCATTGGAGACCACACACCAAGTGCGGCCGCACAACAACTGCTTTGCTAAATTTGAACCAACTCAAAATCTTCTTTGCGCGCACCACATTCAGGGCACGTCCAATTCATCGGCACATCAGCCCATAGGGTGCCTGGGGCAATTCCGTGGTCGGGGGCACCAACTGCCTCGTCATAAATCCAACCACAAATCAAACACATCCACGTTTTAGTATCGGTCACAGCTTATAGGGCCTTCGAATAGAATGCAATCATTGTATAGAGGCAGCGTAGGCGAAATGCCGTGTAGCCACCAAAACTTCGCCATTCTGTCTGAGGATAAACCCGAACACAGGCTCAGAAATGTTGGCATCTACCCCATCTTTTACCGAAGAAGACAGTGACGACGCCGTCTCCGCATGCGTCATGGCCTTCAACGCCAACGACCCCAGCGGTGCAGGTGGCATCACCGCCGATCTGTCCGCCATTGCCTCGGTCGGCGCCCACGCGCTGCCCGTGGTCACCGGCGCCTATGCC
>JBJOLD010000361.1:0-2994 GCA_046045765.1 Pseudomonadota bacterium
GGCCACTCGAGCCCTTTGGACGCATGCAAAGTGGACAAGGTGACCACGTTCTGGTCTTTTTCACGCTCTTGAATGGTAGACAGCAATGCAATGGTTTGTGATACCTCCAACAGGTTTTTGACCTCGCGTTCCGTGATGCCCGCCACGTCTTCAATTTGCCCGCCGCAGCGCGCTGCCATCCAATCACAAAACTCCAACACATTGGTCCATTTGGCCGAGGCCACTTTTTCACTTTCCTCGCCATCATAGAGGTGTTTTTCGTAGCCAATTTCTTTGAGCCACTCCGCCAAAAAGGCAGACGCTTTTTCATGCCCCTCGGTATGGCGCGCACGGTACTGCAGGTCGTTCACATAACGACCAAACTCGTGCAAGCTGCCCAGAGCCTTGGCGCTCAATGCTGCAGCCAATGATGACGAAAACAGCGCTTCAAACAGACTAAGTTTGTACTGGCTGGCATACACGCCCAGCGTGCCCAGCGTGGTGTGGCCAATGCTGCGCTTGGGCGTGGTCACGGCGCGCAAAAAAGCAGGGTCGTCGTCGTTGTTGGCCCACAGGCGAAACCAGGCGCACAGGTCGCGGATTTCAGTCCGGTCAAAAAAGCTTTGCCCGCCCGACACCTTGTACGGAATATTGGCCTTGCGCAGCGCTTTCTCAAACGGCTTGGCCTGGTGGTTTGCCCGGTACAGCACCGCAAAGTCGCGGAACTCTTTGTATTGGGTGCCGCTTTGCGTGCCCTCGGCCCGCAGGCTCTGAATGCGTGCCACGGCGCGCTCGGCTTCGTGTTCTTCGTTGTCGGCATCCACCACGCGGACCGGCTCGCCTTCGCCCAATTCACTGAACAGCGTCTTGGGGTACAACTTGGGGTTGGGGCCAATCACGTTGTTGGCGGCGCGCAGGATGGCGCTGGTAGAGCGGTAGTTTTGCTCCAGCGTAATGACTTTGAGCGTCGGAAAATCGACTGGCAGCTTCTTCAGGTTGTCCAGCGTGGCACCGCGCCAGCCATAAATGCTTTGGTCATCGTCCCCCACGGCGGTAAAGCGTGCGCCGCTGGCCGGATTACCGCCTGCTAGCAGTTTGAGCATTTCGTACTGTGTGGCATTGGTGTCCTGGTACTCGTCTACCAATATATGGCCCATCAGCCCTTGCCAGCGTTGCCTGACATGCTCATGATTTTGTAGCAACTTGAGCGGTAGACTGATCAGGTCGTCAAAGTCCACGCTCTGGTAAGCGGTCAGCCGCTCTTCGTAGCGGCCCATCACCGTGGCGATGATGCGCTCGTTGTCGTCAGCGGCCTGGGCCAGCGCCTGCGCCGCATTCAGCCCCGCACTTTTCCAGCCGCTGATGGCCCATTGCCACTGGCGTGCAGTGGCCGCGTCCACCGTGCCGCCGGCGTCTTTCAGTATGCTGGTGACATCGTCGGTGTCCAAAATGGAGAACGCCGGTTTAAGCCCCAGTGCGCTGCCGTCCTGGCGCAGCATGCGCACGCCCAGCGCGTGAAAAGTGCAAATCAACACATCCTTGGAGGCCCTGCCTATCAAGCCCTTGGCCCGCTCGCGCATTTCGGCGGCGGCCTTGTTGGTAAAGGTGATAGCGGCAATACGGTTGGCAGGCATGCCGCTTTGGATTAGGCGGCCAATTTTGTGGGTAATGACCCGCGTTTTGCCCGAACCGGCCCCGGCCAGCACCAGACAGGGGCCGTGCAGGTAGTTCACGGCTTCTTGCTGGGCCGGGTTCATGTTGTGGTTGGCGGGGGCAGCGGAGGGCGAAGTGGACGACATGCAGGCAGTAATTCAAAGGAGCGCGCCATCTTAACGGGTGAGCTTGTTACCAGCGACAATCGCACAGTGCTGCAAATTCTCTACGTTACCTTTCCGTTCTTCGCTCTGGTGCTTTGCGGCTACCTGGCGGCGCGCCGGGGCATGTTGCCTTTGGCTGCCATCCCCGGTTTGAACGGCTTCGTGCTGTTTTTCGCGTTGCCGTGCATGCTGTACCGCTTTGGCGCCAGCACCCCGATTGCCCAGTTGCTGGACCCGGCCGTTGCGTCCACTTACTTGCTGTGCGCGTTAATCATGGTGGCATTTGTGGTGGCAGTGACGTTGCATGGCCCTGGACAAGGGCGTATAGGCTGGAACGATGCCGCTTTTGGCGCGCTGGTGGGAGCTTTCCCCAATACTGGCTTTATGGGCGTGCCGCTGCTGGTCGCGCTGTTGGGTGCCCAGGCGGCGGGGCCTGCCATTGTCACCATTCTGGTGGACATGGTGGTCACCTCGTCGCTATGCATTGCCCTGTCTCGCTTGGGTGAAACCGGTGGCGTGTCTGCCGGACAGGCGGCTAAAAACGCCCTAAAAGGGGTGGCTGCCAACCCGATGCCTTGGTCGATTTTGCTGGGCGCATTGGCATCTGCGCTGCAAATTGAGTTGCCCAAGCCTGTGGCAACCACTGTTGGCATGTTGGCCGATGCTGCTTCGCCAGTGGCACTTTTTACCATCGGCGCAGTGTTGGCGCGCTCACAGATCATGGCGCTGGAGGACAAAGTTCACGAAGTGTACTGGCAGGAATACGTGCCTGTGGCGCTCGTCAAGCTGTTTTTGCACCCGCTGCTGGTCTTGCTGGTGGGTGCCGCAGCGGTGGGCTTAGGCGTGCAGATTGACAAGTTCGCGCTGATGGTGTTGGTGCTGTTGGCCGCGCTGCCCAGTGCCAGCAATGTGTCGCTCTTGGCCGAGCGTTTTGGGGCAGACAACGGACGTATTGCCCGCATCATTCTGGTGTCCACCGCCGCCGCATTTTTTACCTTCTCAGGTGCCGTCGCTTTGATGACGGGGCACTGAGATTCTTTCAATTTGCTACATTTTTTGTAGCTGCTTACGCAACACACACGGGGGCTAGCAGGCCATGGAATCACTAAAACACTTCTTGAGCGCGTTCTTTGGCTTTAAAGCCTACGTCATGCTGCCGATCATTATTTTTATGATTGCGCTGGCAGTGCGGGTGCCG
>JBJOLD010000060.1:0-3338 GCA_046045765.1 Pseudomonadota bacterium
CCAGTGGGCAAATTGATGGCAGTAGGCTAGCGGAGTACGAGTTCGCAGGCGAATTGTCGTTGTCTGGCGAGTTGCGTCCGGTGCGCGGCGCGCTGGCGACCGCGCTGGCCTTGCACAACAGTAAGGTGCGGGCCGCTTTGGTGCTACCTGCAGGCAACGCTGAAGAAGCAGCCTTGGTGCCGGGTTCGGTGGTGTACCGCGCACGGCACCTGCTCGATGTCGTGCGCCACTTTGCCCCTGCGGGCTCCCCGGTACTAGTGGGAGCCGACGTGCACCCCACTTCCGCCGACGGCTGGGCCCGTATAGAAGCAGCAGCACCCGCCAACCGCGCACGACTTGCGGATATGGCAGACGTTAAAGGTCAGGCAGGAGCCAAACGCGCTCTAGAAATTGCCGCAGCTGGTGGCCACAGTGTGCTGCTGATGGGGCCACCGGGCTCAGGCAAATCGATGCTGGCACACCGTTTTGCGGGTCTGTTGCCAGAAATGACCACCGACGAGGCACTGCAAAGCGCAGCCATTGGCAGCCTCAATGGCCGGTTTTCAATGGACCAATGGGGCCAACGCCCCACCTGCGCACCCCACCACTCAGCCAGCGCCGTGGCACTGGTGGGCGGCGGATCGCCCCCGCGCCCAGGTGAAATTTCACTTTCACACAACGGCATTTTGTTTTTAGACGAAATGCCCGAATTTCCCAGAGCCGCCCTTGAAGCTCTGCGCGAGCCGCTGGAAACCGGCACCATCACCATCTCCCGCGCCGCCCAGCGCGCCGAGTTTCCGGCCCGGTTTCAGTTGATTGGCGCCATGAACCCCTGCCCTTGCGGCTACTTGGGATCCAGCAAACACGCCTGCCGCTGCACGCCTGACCAGGTGCAGCGCTACCAAAGCAAGCTCAGCGGCCCACTAATGGACCGCATCGATCTGCATATAGAAGTACCCGCCCTGCCCCACGACGAACTGCTCAACGCCCCAGCAGGCGAAAGCACCGACAGCATCCGCGCGCGCTGCACCGCCGCCCGGGATCGAGCGTTGGCACGCCAGGGCAAATCCAATATGGCACTGCAAGGCCAGGAGCTGGAACAATTTGTACACCTTGACCCCGAAGCAGGCAAATTCTTGAACGTAGCCGCCGCCCGCCTAGGCTGGTCTGCCCGCGCCACCCACCGCGCCCTGAAAGTGGCCCGCACCATTGCAGACATGGCCGGCGCGCAGAGCACGCAAGTCAACCATCTGGCCGAAGCCATGCAGTACCGCCGGGCGATACGATCACCTAACAGCTAGGTCAGTACTGCAAATTGCTACTATTTCTATAGCTACTTACGCAAGCCACACGCGGGCTTCAGGCC
Source organism: Pseudomonadota bacterium (assembly GCA_046045765.1). Classification (GTDB taxonomy): domain Bacteria; phylum Pseudomonadota; class Gammaproteobacteria; order Burkholderiales; family Burkholderiaceae_C; genus Allorhodoferax. The sequence goes on from JBJOLD010000060.1 coordinate 1,346, forward strand.
ATTTCGACTGCGTTTTCATCCAGCACGATGGTGCCACCCTGCACCTTGACCTTGGCACCCACCGGCATGGCGGCGGCTAGCTCAAAGTTGCGCTGGGTGTTGTCTTGCATGCGCACTACCACCTGGTAGGTGGGTGCTTGCTTGAGGTGCTTTTCTAGCGCATTGCCCGCCCACACACCGCCCAGCAGGCCAATGATGGTGGCGATGGTTTTACCTTCCTCGCCGCCAATTTTGTTGGCAATCAGGCCACCCACAGCTGCACCAATGGCCGCACCCACGCCGCTGTTGGGCGTGTCGTGCAGCACTTGGGTGACAGACTCCACCGTGCCGCAGTCCGCGCACGCCACGCTTTGGCCGGCGACAGGCAGCGTAATGGCTTGAACGCCGAAGCTGCCCAGTGCCAGACAGACAACCATCCCCCAGACACCGAGACGGTGGATAGCACGGCCAGAAAATTGCAATAAACGCATAGTGATCCTTTGAATATCCAACCCATAACGCTGGAATGTCCATTTAGGAACACACGCAGAGCAACCGCCCTACAAATTAGGCGCCAGCAGCCGCTGCAAATCCGCCACCGCCACGCCCCGGCGCGCCGCCAAGTCTTTTACCTGGTCGTCGCCCACCTTGCCTACATTGAAGTAGGCGGCATCAGGGTGCCCTATGTAGAAGCCGCTCACGCTGGCGGCCGGGGTCATGGCCAGGCTCTCGGTTACGCCCATGCCGATGTCTTCGCACTGCAGCAGTTTGAACATGTCCAGCTTGACGCTGTGGTCTGGGCAAGCCGGGTAGCCGGGTGCGGGGCGGATGCCTTGGTACTTTTCGGCAATCAGCTCTTGGGGACTTAACAACTCATCGGCGGCGTAGCCCCACAGGTCGGTCCGCACCTTCTTGTGCAGCGCCTCGGCAAAGGCTTCCGCCAAGCGGTCGGCAATGGCCTTGAGCATGATGGACGAGTAGTCGTCGTGCGCGGCCTCAAACGCATCAGCGCGCTTGTCTGCACCAATACCTGCAGTCACGGCAAACAGGCCTGCGTAGTCTTGATTTTTTAAATCATTGTGGCCTGTAGCCCCCGTCGGGTCTGCGTAAGCAGCTCCTGAATTTATAGCGAGCTTGGGTGCGACAAAGTCTGCCAGACAGCGGCTGGGGCGCAGCTTGGTAAGGCCATCGGTGTCTACAAACTCTTGCTTTTCGGTTTGCTGGCGGAGGCCGTGCCACATCAGCGCCACCTCTGACCGACTTTCGTCGGTGTAGAACGCAATGTCATCATCGTTAACGCTGTTGGCGGGGTACAGCGCCACCACGGCGTTGGCCGTGAGCCAGCGGCCATCGATCACTTTTTTGAGCAGCGCTTGGCCATCGGCCAGTACTTTTTTGGCTTCCACGCCCACCAGGTCGTCGTTCAGGATGGCGGGGTACGGCCCTGCCAAGTCCCAGGTCTGGAAGAACGGGCCCCAGTCGATGAACTGGGCCAGCTCAGCCAGATCGTAGTTTTTGAACACGCGCCGGCCAATAAATTTGGGCTTGGTAGGCGTGTAGTTGGCCCAGTCCACCACGGCCTTATTCGCCCGCGCCCTGGCCAGGCTCCAAAGGGGCGTCTGCTTCTTATTGGCGTGCAGCTTGCGCACGTTGTCGTAGTCGGCGTTCAGCTCGGCAATGTATTTGGCGGCGCTGTCGCTCAGCAGACCTTGGGCCACGCTCACGCTGCGCGAAGCATCCGGCACATAGACCACGGGGCCTTCGTAATGCGGGGCAATTTTGACCGCCGTGTGCACCCGGCTGCAGGTGGCGCCGCCGATCAGCAACGGCATTTTGCGGCTGCGGAAATACTCGTCCTTTTGCATCTCGCCAGCCACGTATTGCATTTCTTCCAGGCTGGGGGTGATCAGGCCCGACAGGCCAATGATGTCCGCGCCCTCGGCCTTGGCGCGCGCCAACACTTCGTGGCAGGGCACCATTACGCCCATATTGACCACGTCAAAGTTGTTGCACT
>JBJOLD010000079.1:0-5936 GCA_046045765.1 Pseudomonadota bacterium
CCAGTGGCGCTAACGCTCGCACCTGGTATTTTGGTCGGCTCAGCCCTGGGCGCACAGCTCGCCGTGGCGCTGCCGGGCAAAGTGTTGAGCGTGCTTTTTGCCGTTTTCGTCGCTTTTTCAGCGACACAGATGTTTTTGAACCGCAAACCCAAGCCCAGCCGCGTGCTGCCGGGCAAATTAGGCATGTTCAGCGTTGGTGGACTCATTGGCGTGTTGGCATCCATCGTCGGTGCGGGCGGTGCGTTTATATCTGTGCCGTTTATGACCTGGAGCAATGTCAAAATCCACAACGCGGTAGCCACCTCCGCAGCCCTAGGCTTCCCCATCGCTTTCGCGGGCACGCTGGGCTATATCTGGGCAGGCTGGAACTTGCCGCCCATGCAAAGCACGCTCACTGGCGGCACCACCTTAGCTGGCAGCCTAGGCTACCTCTATCTCCCCGGCCTCATCATCATCTCCATCGCCAGCATGTGCACAGCGCCGCTAGGCGCAAAAACCGCCCATAAAATCGATATTGCACCGCTGAAAAAGGTGTTTGCGAGCGTGTTGTATGTGTTGGCGGCGTATTTTTTGATTAAATCTCTGTAGTACTGCCTATCGCATCACCCCGCGCCGCTGCCGCACCACATCCGCTGCGGTTACTGAATCCGCCTGATTGCCCCATGCATTACGAATATACGTGGTCACAGCTGCAATATCTTCGTCGCTGAGGACGTGCGCAAAAGGTGGCATGCCGAAGGGTCTGGGGTTACCGGCTGTGCTGGGAGCGTAACCACCAGCTAGCAGGATGCGGACAAGGTTGGTACTGTTGGGCAGGGTGATGGCGCGATTGCTGGTCAAAGCTGGTAAAGCGACGTTACCCTCTACCCGCATGCCCTGCCCTTGCTCGCCGTGGCAAGTGGCACAGTGTTGGGTAAAGAGTTCTGCGCCTTTGTCGAAGAGCACAGGCTTGACTGAGGCAGGCTTTAATTTATCAGAAGTTGTTGATTTCGCTGACTTTTTTAGTTCAACTTGAGGCAATGACTGCAAATACGCCGCAGTCGCCTGCAAATCAGCATCCGTCCAAAACTGGGTACTGCCCGCCACCACCTCGGCCATGGGGCCAAGCATGCTGGCGTTGGGCGCTATGCCGGTTTTGAGCAAAGCGACGACGTCTTGGCGTGGCAAATGGGCAACGCCCGCCTCGGCTGGGTCAACCAAGGAAGGGGCGTACCAGTCGCGCATAGGCATGAGCGCCCCACCTAAAAGTTGATCATTGATACTCGCTCCCAACGCGTTGCGCTCAGCGTGGCAAGCACTGCAATGGCCAAGACTGCGAACCAGATAGGCGCCACGTTCAATCTCGGAATTTTGCGTATTTTGAGTGCTATTTATGCCCTTATTTTCATCTCTAGCTAGCGCATTTACTGCCTGAGCAGCTATATTATTGATAGTATTTTTGTCGATACTGTTATCCGCTTTGTCAAAAAACAAAGTTCGCCAAAACGCCAAAGCCAGCTGGGTGTTGAACGGAAAAGGCAAGTCGTGCAACTTGTTGACCTGTGCCACGGGCGCGACGCCGTGCATAAAGTAACTGTACAAATCATCAGAGTCCGAGCGGGTGACGTGGGTGTAGTTGGGGTACGGAAATGCGGGTGTGAGCAAGTGGCCGTCAGCGCTGCGGCCTTCGTGCATTGCGCGGTAAAACGCGTCTGCCGACCATTTACCAATGCCAGTAGCGGCATCTGGCGTGATGTTACTGGTGTAAACCGTGCCAAACGGCGTGCTAATGGCTTTGCCGCCTGCAAACGCTGCCCCGCCACGTGCTGTGTGGCAGGCGGCACAGTTACCAACTTTGGCGAGATATGCACCGCGTTGCACTTGTAAAGTGTCTATTTTTAGAGGCACATTTTGATCTATAGCCAGCGAATTTATTGCCTGAACAGCTATTAAATCAGTAGCGTAAATCTCTCGCAACAGCAGCCCAGTGGCAACAGCAAAAAGCAAAACCAGAAATGCAGCTAAGGTGACGAAGATTTGTCGGACTGGCGTCCATCGGCTCCAACGAACGTACAAAGCGGGACTGAAAGCTGGACTCAAATATAGACTCATTTCACGCCCCCGCATTGTTCCGATACCGGTTGCAGCAGACTGGCTGCAGGCTTGGTGAACGCAGGCACGGGCTGCGACGCTAGCCAGTTGGAAGCAGCGTCGATGTCATTCGGTGTCAATAATTTGGCGATACGCCCCATGCAATCGGGCGCATGGGCTCGGCGCAGGCCAGTTTGCCATGCACCTAACTGGGCGGCCAAGTAGTCGCGCGGTAAGCCTAAAAGCGCAGGTGTGCTGGGCTGAATACCCATCATGGCATCACCGTGGCAGGATGTGCAAGCGGGAATATTGCGTGCTTTGTCGCCCTGCAGCACCAAGGTTTTGCCAAGTTGCAAACTAGCATTAGATACTGTAGTTTTCAGAGGTATCGGATTTTCATACGGCAAATCCAAAGCCGCAAAATACTGCGCCATTTCCAACAAATAAGCGTCGCTTAAGTGCTCCACCATGCCCACCATCAGCCCGTAATGGCGTCGCCCTTCTTTGAAGTTTTGCAGCTGGTTGAATAAGTATCCCGCCGGCTTGCCTGCAATGCGCGGAAAGTAAGCTTGGTTAGACGTGACGCCCTGCGCGCCGTGGCAAGTAGTGCAGGCTTGCATGCGCTTGGCCATGGTGTCCGTTTGATTTTGGACACTATGCTGAGCTTGCACATTCTGGGCCAGACAGATTACAAAGACAAGGAAGATAAATCGCAAAGAAGTAAAGAATGTTGGTCGGTGTAATAGGATTCGAACCTACGACCCCTTGCACCCCATGCAAGTGCGCTACCAGGCTGCGCCACACACCGATCTGGTTTTAATTATACCTGCAACGCTTGAGAGCTGGCGCTTAAAAGTTCACGAATTTCGTGCAATTCTTGGCGCACAAATTGCCATTTGAAGTTGCTGATATTTGGGCTTGATTTTGCAGGTGCGCTAATGGCCTGAACTGCTGCAAAGGCTGATTCAAGTGCTGCTTCATCGCTCATGAATTCGTCATCATGTAATGCGCCATTCGCAACGCTATTGTGGGTTGCGTGTTCATGCATTTCATGATCTTGCACAACTGAGCTTGGTTTTTGGCCACGATGCGCTTGCCCCATTTCCTGCATTTGGTTGCGCGCGCCATGGATGGTGAAGCCTTGATCGTACAGCAATTCACGAATTCGGCGGATCATCAGCACCTCATTGTGCTGGTAATAGCGGCGGTTGCCGCTGCGTTTCATAGGGCGTAATTGCGTGAATTCTTGCTCCCAATAGCGTAGCACGTGGGGTTTAACACCACATAAATCGCCCACTTCACTGATGGTAAAGTAGCGCTTAGCTGGAATGGGGGGGAGAGAATTCTCCATGAAATCAATGTCCTACGTGAATAAGCTAGTAGATTACTCTAACTTTTACGTTTCTGCATTGATTTTTAAAAATATTGTGAATATTGACTAAAAGCGGACAAAAATCACGAATCGTTAAGAAGCAACAAATACTTGGTGTTCGTTAAACGCCAGCGATTTGATCTTTCAGCTTATGACTGGCATGAAAAGTGATGGCTCGGCGCGCTTCGATAGGAATCAGCTCGCCAGTCCGCGGATTGCGACCGGGGCGCGGCGCTTTGGTGCGAATTTGGAAATTGCCGAAACCTGGAATTTTGACGTCTTGACCTTCAACAAGTTGGGCTGAGATCAGGTCGAAAAACGCGTCCACCATGTCTTTGGATTCACGCATATTTAGCCCGATTTGCTCAAACAGCACTTCTGCCAATTGCGCCTTGGTCAAAGAATTGGTCTCTAAACTCTCTAAAGATATTTCCATCGCTTTTACTCTTTGTCTCTTTTTAGTTTTATCAATCTGACTAAGCGCGCAGTCTTGCGCCGACTTGCGATTTCAACTGACTGAGAACCGCATTCACGGCGGATTCAATCGCTTCATCATTTAGTGTGGCATCTTGGGCATTGAAGGTCAAGCGCACGGCTAAGCTTTTTTCATCGGCAGCAATATCACCGCCCGTCACTTTGGGGCGGTAGATGTCAAACAGCGTGGCCGAGCGTGTCAAACCGTTCAGTGGCACTGCAGCGATTGCCGCTGTAACTGCGGCGTGCGTTATCTTTTCTGCTACCAAAATTGCAATATCACGCTCAACATCTTGCGTTTTCAACACGGGCTGTGCAACAGGCACGGGGCGTTGTAAAAGCGCGTCAAGTTCTAGCTCAAACAAGATAGGTGCTTTGGCAGTTTTGCCGCCTTTGCCTAGCTCATAAGACTGAACCCACTTAGGATGCATTTCGCCGATGTAGCCAATCTCTTGTCCACTCACCAACACACGGGCACAGCGGCCTGGGTGCATGCTTGGGTGCTGGGCTGGTTCAAACGTCGCTTGTATGGGTACGAGCAAGGCTTCGACTTCGCCTTTGACATCAAAATAATCCGCTGCCTGCTCAGCCCTGCCCCATTGCAGCTCGTCCAAATTACCGTAAACCAAACCAGCGACGCGCATGGGCTGGTGGAAGCCGTCAACGGTGGTGTCGGTGTTTTTGACACTTGCATCGCGCAGAAACACGCGACCTACTTCAAAAATCCGAGCCCGTGCGGCTTTGCGGTCAATGTTGTACTTGAGCACTTGCACAAGTGACCCTAGCAACGACGAACGCATCACGCTCATGTTGCTGGCAATCGGATTCAGCAACTTGATCGGGTTGGCATTACCCGCCAGCTCATGCTCCCAGCGCTCTTCGACGAAGCTGAAGTTGATCGTCTCTTGGTAGCCCATAGCCGCCAAGGCGCGGCGCACGGCAAACGGGCCGCGTTGGGCTTCGGTACGGATTTTGGCGGTGATGGGTGCGAGCGGTGGCGTGGTCGGCAGATTGTTGAACCCCACCATGCGCACGACTTCTTCGATCAAGTCTTCTTCGATTTGGATGTCAAAACGGTAGCTTGGCGGCGTGACCGTGATCGTTTCACCCGATGCGGTGAATGGCAAACCCAGCTTGGTAAACGCATCCGTGCATTGCGCCAAACTAATCGGCATGCCAATGACCTTGGCCGCACGCGCCACGCGCAAGCTGACTGGCTCGATTTTCGGCATATTGGGCTGCAAATCGTCAATCGAGCCAGCGCTACCACCGCAGATATCCAACACCAACTGCGTGATGCGCTCGATGTGCTCGATCGTCAACTCTGGGTCAACCCCGCGTTCAAAACGGTGACCTGCATCGGTAGAAAAATTGAATCGGCGTGAACGTCCTGCAATAGATTTCGGCCACCAGAAGGCTGCTTCAATGTAAATGTTTTGAGTCGTTTCAGACACCGCCGTAGCGTCGCCACCCATGATGCCCGCCAGTGATTCAATCGCCTGATCATCTGCAATCACACCGACTTGGGCATCCACGGTGACGGTATTGCCATTGAGCAGCTTGAGCGTCTCGCCAGGCCTGCCCCAGCGCACGTCCAAACCACCGTGGATTTTGTCCAGGTCAAAAATGTGCGACGGGCGACCCAGCTCAAACATCACGTAGTTGGAGATATCGACCAGGGCACTGACGCTACGTTGGCCACAACGCGCGAGTTTGTCGACCATCCACTGCGGTGTCGGTGCTGCAAAGTTCACGCCGTTGACAATGCGGCCTGAGAAGCGGCCACACAAATCGGTAGCGCTGATTTTTACAGCCAGTTTGTCTTGATGGCTCACGGCCACGGAGGGGAAGCTTGGTGGCTCGAGCGGTGCGCCGGTTAACGCAGACAACTCGCGCGCGACACCATAAACGCTCAAACAGTGCGCCAGATTCGGCGTCAGCTTCAGCGTCAGCAGTGTGTCGTCCAGATTCAAATGCTTGCGGATGTCTTGGCCGATGATGGCGTCGTCTGCCAACTCCA
>JBJOLD010000132.1:0-2601 GCA_046045765.1 Pseudomonadota bacterium
ACGAAGTGATTACCGGCTTTGGCCGCATGGGCGCGTACACCGGTGCTGCTGCTTTTGGTGTGACACCCGACATCATGAACGTGGCCAAACAAATCACCAACGGCGCGCAACCGCTGGGCGCGGTGATTACCAAAAAAGACATTTACGACACCTTCATGGCCAACGGCGGCCCGGACTACATGGTGGAGTTCGCCCACGGCTACACCTACTCGGCCCACCCAATAGCCTGCGCCGCTGGCATTGCCGCACTGGACATTTTGGTGCGAGAAAACATGGTAGAGCGTGCCGCAGCACTGGCCCCGCATTTTGAGAGCGCGGTGCACAGCCTGCGTGGTGCCAAGCACGTGGCCGACATTCGCAACAGCGGACTGGCGGCCGGCCTCACCCTGACAGCCGTTCCCGGCGAGCCTGCCAAACGCCCGTATGAAGTGGCCATGAAGTGCCTGGAAAAAGGCTTTTACGTGCGCTTTAGCGGCGACTGCATTGCCATGGCGCCACCGTTTATTGCCACCCCAGCTGAGATCGACAGCATGGTCAACGCGCTGGGCGAAGCGCTCAACGCAACCGACTGACCTGCAACACGCCAGTAATTATTGCTACTATTTTCATAGCTGCTTACGCATATCCCACAAGCGCTGCAGGCACTTTTGATACCAAAAATCATTTTTTACAACAAGAGACTTCTTTTTACATGACCTCAACACTCCCCACAGTCGGCCACCTGATTGGTGGCAAATCTGTAACTACGGGCACCCGTGCCCAAGACGTGTTCAACCCCGCCACCGGCCAAGCCGAGAAGCGCGTGCTGCTGGCCAGCAAAGCCACCGTGGAAGAGGCCATTGCCAACGCACAGGCTGCATTCCCCGCCTGGCGCAACACCCCGCCACTGAAGCGCGCCCGCGTGATGGGCAACCTGAAAGTGCTGCTGGAACAACATGCCGACGAAATCTGCGCCATGATCACCGCCGAGCACGGCAAGGTGCTATCGGATGCCTTGGGCGAACTGCAGCGCGGCATTGAAAACGTGGAATACGCGAGCTACGCCCCCGAGTTGCTCAAAGGCGAACACAGTAAAAATGTCGGCCCCGCCATCGACAGCTGGAGCGAGTTTCAGCCACTGGGCGTGGCTGCGGGCATTACGCCGTTTAACTTCCCGGCAATGGTGCCCTTGTGGATGTGGCCCATGGCCGTGGCCTGCGGCAACTGCTTCATCTTGAAGCCCTCCGAGCGCGACCCCACCAGCACCCTGCGCATTGCCGAGCTGGCGTTGGAAGCTGGGCTACCACCCGGCGTGCTCAACGTGGTGAACGGTGACAAAGAAGCAGTAGATACGCTCTTGACCGACCCGCGCGTCAAAGCCATTAGCTTCGTGGGTTCCACCCCCATTGCCGAATACATCTATGCAACCGGCTGCGCCCACGGTAAACGCGTGCAAGCCCTGGGCGGTGCCAAAAACCACGCTGTGGTGATGCCCGACGCTGACATTGCCAACGCCGTCACCGCCCTCATGGGCGCGGCCTATGGCTCGTGTGGCGAGCGCTGCATGGCCATTCCGCTGGTGGTGGCCGTGGGCGACCAGACTGCTGATGCCGTAGTGGCCGCGCTAAAGGTCGAGATTGCCAAAATGAAAGTTGGCCCCGGTACCGACGCCAGCAGCGACATGGGCCCCTTGGTCACCAAGGCACACTTTGAGAAGGTCAAAGGCTATGTCAATCAGGGCGTAGGCGAAGGGGCCACGCTGGTGGTCGACGGCCGTGGCGTGCACGTGGCGGGCCATGAAACCGGTTACTTCCTGGGCCCCTGCCTGTTTGACCACGTCAAACCCGGCATGGTGATTTATCAGGAAGAAATTTTCGGGCCCGTGCTGGGTGTGGTGCGCGTCAAGACCTTGCAAGAAGCCATGGACCTGATCGACGCCCACGAGTACGGCAACGGCACCTGCATCTTTACCCGCGACGGCGAGGCCGCACGCTACTTTAGCGACAACATTCTGGTCGGCATGGTGGGCGTCAACGTGCCTCTGCCGGTGCCTGTGGCTTATCACTCGTTTGGTGGCTGGAAGCGCTCGCTATTTGGCGATCTGCATGCCTACGGCCCCGACGCCGTGCGCTTCTATACCAAGCGCAAGACGATTACGCAGCGCTGGCCTTCGGCTGGCGTGCGGGAGGGGACTATGTTTAGTTTCCCTAGTAGCAAGTAAGCGGGGCTAAAACAAAAAACTCGTCTGAAAACAGACGAGTTTTTTATGACTTTTTACTGGGGGTGAGTTCTCAATGCTCCCTTGCGCCAATCCAGCCCGCACCTGCAAGTCGCTCCCAAGCAGAGTTCACATGCTCCGCCTGCATCAGCCGCTGCTTGCGCGGGTTCCAGTTTCCAATGGCTTGAAGAGCTGCTTGCGGTGACGCTATATTGGCTTCATGCTCTGCAACCCAATGTACGGTTGCCAACAGTTCCATGCCGTAAGAGGACTGAAACCCGTCAATCAGTGATTGCAAACGGTGCAGACGCGCATTGATCTCTGCATCGCCATGGGTTGCAAGAAATTCGTCGGCCTCGCGAAGCGCATCGGGCGCCGGTTCAATCTCTGAATCCACAGAGCCA
>JBJOLD010000136.1:0-4674 GCA_046045765.1 Pseudomonadota bacterium
CAAAATTTCCTTCGTCAGCAATTTCAAAGCATCTGCGATTGGCTGTAATAACCCTAGAGGGCCAACGCGATTCGGACCGACTCGAACCTGCATCCATCCCAGAAATTTACGCTCCCACAAAGTCAGGTAAGCAACCGCTCCCATTAGCGGCAAAACCACAACAACAATTTTCAGCAACGTCCAAACGATCGGCCAAAGTAAATTGGTCCACCAAGCCTCAGCGAAGAAACCAAGTCCTGCGTTATAAATCATGTCAATCATGCCAAGACCTCCGAGGCATTCTTCAACACCGCATTCTGTGCGTCGGCTGTGAGCTGCAATGATGTTGCGCGACGCACGATGCTATCGAGCTGGTAAATGCTGGCGGTGCTTGGCGTTCCAAGAACTACCGACAGGTCAACTTGCGCGTTCGTGGTGTTGCTAAGCGCACCCTGTGGAATGGATCCAATGTTCCCGTTTGATATCTGCTGCAACACCGCTTGAGACGATTCAAAGTCGAAATCAGATAAGTTCAGCAAATTTGCAAGAACACGCAACACCTTCCAAGCTGGTCGTGTTTCTGCCAATGGCTTCACCACCGCGTGGAAACTCTGGAGCAAGCCTTCTGCATTTGCAAAAGTGCCGGATGTTTCAGTAAACGGCGCAATGGGAAGCAGTACATCGCTAATATCAAGATTGGCTTTGAATGGACTCAAGGTAACAACCATTTCAGCCTTTGCCACGTTGAGAGCGCCCACAGCACCTTGTGCCGAGTCAAAAGCCGGTTCTGTATTCAAAAGCAAGACTGCTTTTAGAGCGCCGGACAACATTTGACCCGCATTCAAACCGTTTTGTCCGGGGAGTGCGCCTACCCATTGCGCACCAACCGTATTCGCTGCTTCGGTGAGGTACCCAACAGTAGCACCAGTCTGGCTACCTATCCAATTTGCGAGACTCAGCAAACTTGACGCTGTTGCAGAGTGCGCTGCCGCATTTCCCAACAACACTGCTTTACGATCTCCGCTCAAAAGGGACTTGGCTATCGCGTGCCCTTGCGGGGTGACTTTTCCGGCAACTGGTGCATCCACGCCTTTTTCAGCAGCAATTGCCGCAGCAATATCCGCAACGGCTTGAACCCAGTTGGATGCATTGCTAATCAACGTATTGGCAATCGGCATGGCCCAATCAACGGCTTGTTCAGAGACCACACTGACCGCACAACCCATCTTTGCAGCCTGGCGAATACGCTGGGCAAAAAGAGGATGGTCTTTGCGCAAGTTAGAACCGATGACCAACACGCGTTGCAAATGCGTGAGTGATGCGATGCTAGTCCCCAAGTAACGAACGCCAGGAACCACTTCGAACTCGGCATTACGAAGGCGATAGTCAATATTCCCGCTGCCCAAACCCTTGATCAATGAGGCTGCCAAATACAACTCTTCAACCGTACTGTGCGGGCTTACCAAGGCACCAATGGAAGAGGCACCATGTGTCGTCTTGATTTGCTGCAAGCCATTGGCGACATACTCTAACGCGGTTTGCCAATCAACCGCCTTCCACTCCCCGCCTTGCTTCAACATGGGAGACGTCAGACGTTCCTCGCTATTCAGCGCTTCATAGGAGTAGCGGTCACGGTCAGCAATCCAGCACTCATTGACAGCGTCATTTTCCAAGGGAACGACGCGCATCACTTTATGGTTCTTGACCTGCACGATCAAATTCGCACCAGTAGAGTCATGGGGACTGACTGACTTTCGACGCGACAGCTCCCAAGTCCGCGCACTGTAGCGGAAGGGCTTGCTGGTCAACGCACCCACAGGACAAATATCGATCATATTGCCTGACAGTTCAGAGTCAACTGTATTGCCCACAAAGGTTTCAATCTCCGCATGCTCACCGCGGTGAGACATTCCCAGTTCCATCACACCGGCGATTTCCTGGCCAAAACGCACACAACGGGTGCAGTGAATGCAACGGCTCATCTCCTCCATGGAGATCAATGGGCCCACGTCCTTGTGAAACACCACGCGCTTTTCTTCTTCGTAACGCGAAGTCGAACCACCATAGCCCACTGCCAAATCTTGTAGTTGACACTCGCCACCTTGATCACAAATGGGGCAATCCAGCGGGTGGTTGATTAGCAAAAACTCCATCACCGACTTTTGCGCCTTGATGGCCTTGTCGCTCTTGGTCCGAACGATCATGCCCTGCGTGACCGGCGTGGCACAAGCAGGCATGGGCTTGGGCATTTTCTCCACATCCACTAAACACATACGGCAGTTGGCCGCAATGCTCAGCTTCTTGTGATAACAGAAATGGGGGATGTAGGTGCCTGCTTTGTCTGCGGCATGCATGATCATGCTGCCTTCAACAATGTCTACCTTTTTGCCGTCGAGTTCGATTTCTATCATCTTGGGCTTTGCTTAAACGTGAACTGCAACCATGCTGGTCTTGTTCTCTACGAGGTATTCAAATTCATGCCGGAAATGCTTAATCATGGCTCGCACAGGCATTGCTGCCGCGTCGCCGAGGGCGCATATGGTACGACCCATGATGTTCTCCGCCACGTTGTCCAGCAGCGCCATATCACTGGGGCGTCCTTGCCCTTCCACAATACGGTCCACCATGCGTGACAACCAGCCTGTACCCTCACGGCAGGGGGTGCACTGTCCACAGGACTCGTGCATGTAAAAGTAAGAAAGGCGTTGCAAGGCCTTGACCATGCAGCGGCTGTCGTCCATTACGATTACAGCGCCAGAACCGAGCATGGACCCAGCCTTGGAAATGGAGTCATAGTCCATGGTGCATTCCATCATGCTGGCAGCCGGCAGCACAGGCGAAGACGATCCACCAGGAATCACAGCCTTGAGCTGACGCCCTGCACGCACACCGCCAGCAAGTTCAAGAAGCTTAGCAAACGGTGTTCCCATCGGGATTTCGTAATTGCCTGGACGCTCAACATCCCCACTGATGGAATAGATCTTGGTGCCGCCGTTGTTAGGCTTGCCGCATTCGAGATACGCCTGCCCACCATTGCGGATTATCCATGGCACTGCTGCAAATGTCTCTGTGTTGTTGATGGTTGTGGGCTTGCCATACAAACCAAAACTGGCGGGGAACGGTGGTTTGAAACGGGGCTGCCCTTTCTTGCCTTCCAGTGACTCCAACAAGGCAGTCTCTTCGCCACAGATGTAGGCACCGAATCCATGGGCCGCGTGCAACTGGAAGCTGAAATTGCTGCCCATAATTTTGTTGCCTAACAATCCCGCAGCTCGCGCCTCCTCCAGTGCTTCTTCGAACCTGTCATAGGCTGCAAAAATTTCACCGTGGATGTAGTTGTAACCCACCGAAATGCCCATGGCATAGGCTGCAATGGCCATGCCTTCAATCACGATATGCGGATTGAATTGCAAAATGTCACGGTCTTTGCACGTGCCAGGCTCACCTTCGTCTGAGTTACAAACCAGATATTTTTGACCAGGAAACTGGCGGGGCATGAAGCTCCACTTGAGCCCAGTGGGGAAGCCCGCACCGCCACGACCACGCAATGCGGATTCTTTGACCGTAGCAATCACCTGGTCTTGCGTCATGCCCGCAATGCCGGTTTCACTATTCGGTGCCGAACCGTCTTTACCCAAAATTTTGCGCAGTGCCTGGTAGCCGCCACGTGCCTCGTAGTCTTTGAGACGCCAGTTGGCACCATTCAACCCCGCGTAGATCTGCGGATTGATGTGGCGATCATGAAAACAAGTTTCCACACCGGTGGCGCTAAATTGCGACAGGATTTGTTCAGCGTTCATTAATTGCCCTCCGCCGCACGCAAACCATCAACCAACTGGTCCAGTTTTTCATTCGACATAAAGCTGCACATGGATCGGTCATTCACCAACAAAACCGGTGAGTCGGCACAAGCTCCTAAACACTCACTCTGTTGCAAAGTGAACATGCCATCGGCGGTAGTGCCGCCCATTGGAATACCGAGCTTTACCTCCAAGTGCTTGAGGGCTTTCGTACCGTCACGCAATTGGCAGGGTAAATTGGTGCAAACATTCAGCTTGTATTTCCCAACAGGATGCTGGTTATACATATTGTAGAAAGTGGTCACTTCGTGCACTGCCATTGGAGCCATATCCAAATAGTCTGCAATCACTTTTTCACTGTCTGTGCTGACATGACCGAGTTCCTGCTGAACGATAGACAAACACGCCATCACGGCGGACTGCTTCTGCTCTGCGGGGTATTTGGCAACTTCTTTGGCGAAGCGCAATTTTGTGGTGTCAGAGATCATCGATCAATCTCCCCAAAAACAATATCCATAGTGCCAATAATTGACACCGCGTCGGCAATCATGTGACCCTTTGCCATTTCATTCAAACCAGCCAAATGGGCAAATCCTGGTGGCCGAATTTTTAATCGATAAGGCTTATTGGCACCATCACTCACAATATAAATACCAAATTCCCCCTTAGGGTGCTCCACGGCTGCATAAGCCTCACCCTCAGGCACATGAAAACCCTCGGTGAATAGCTTGAAGTGATGAATCAAGCCTTCCATATTGGTCTTCATCGATTCACGTGACGGTGCAGCAACCTTGTGGTTATCCGTAATCACTGGGCCGGGGTTGGCCTTAAGCCATGCGACACACTGTTTAATGATGTTATTGGATTGCTTCATCTCTTCCATGCGCACCAAATA
>JBJOLD010000183.1:0-7709 GCA_046045765.1 Pseudomonadota bacterium
CAGCCCGCAGGCCAACTACACAATCGTCAACGGCAAAGTGGTGGTGCGCGAAGGGCATCTGGAAACGGTGGACCTGGGGCCACTGATGGAGCGGCATAACAAGCTGGCATTACAGCTGGCAAATAATGCTACTTAATTTATAGCTACAAAAGCATACAGGACGCCGCTAGAAGCCTTTTATCGAATCAAACACGGTTGCTTGGGGTCAAACTTCCAACCCGGAATCAGATACTGCATGGCCATCGCGTCATTGCGAGCGCCCAGGCCATGCTGCAGGTACAACTGATGGGCTTTTTCTACTTCCACCATGTCCAGTTCCACGCCCAGGCCGGGCACGGTAGGCACGGCAATCTGCCCGCCCACAATTTGCAAGGGCTCTTTGGTCAGGCGCTGGCCGTCTTGCCAAATCCAGTGCGTATCAATCGCGGTGACCTTGCCTGGCGCGGCAGCCGCCACGTGGGTGAACATGGCCAGCGAGATATCAAAGTGATTGTTGGAATGCGAACCCCAGGTGAGTCCCCAGGTCTGGCAGGTTTGCGCCACACGCACCGAACCCTGCATGGTCCAGAAATGCGGGTCGGCCAGGGGAATGTCCACCGACTGCAGCGCCAGCGAATGCGCCAGCTCGCGCCAATCGGTAGCCACCATATTGGTGGCCGTCAGCAACCCGGTAGCGCGGCGGAATTCGGCCAGCACTTCGCGGCCCGAGAACACGCCCTCGGCTCCGCAGGGGTCTTCGGCATAGGCCAGCACATCGTGCTGGTCGCGGCACAGGCGCACCGCGTCTTTCAAGAGCCAGCCGCCATTCGGGTCTAGCGTGATGCGGGCCTTGGGGAAGCGCTGGTGCAAGGCAGTCACGGCCTCAATTTCTTCCTCGCCCCGTAGCACACCGCCTTTGAGCTTGAAGTCTTGAAACCCATAGCGCGCATGGGCGGCTTCTGCCAAGCGCACCACGGCGTCGGCGTCCATGGCTTTTTCGTGGCGCATGCGCTTCCAGTCGTCGGCCTGGTCGGACTCGCTGATGTAAGGCAGGTCGGTCTGGTTACGGTCACCTACGTAGAACAGGTAGCCCAGCACCGCCACGCTGCTGCGTTGCTGGCCATCGCCCAAAAGTGCCGCCACGGGCACATTCAAGAACTTGCCCATTAAGTCCAGCAGAGCACTTTCCACCGCCGTCACGGCGTGGATAGCAATGCGCAGGTCAAAAGTTTGCAGGCCACGGCCTTCGCTGTCGCGGGCGGCAAAAGCCTCGCGCATGCGGTTGAGGATGGCGTTGTAGTCGCCAATGGAGTGGCCCACCACCAAGGTAGCCGCGTCTTCTAGCGTCTGGTGGATTTTCTCACCGCCGGGCACTTCGCCCACGCCGGTGTTGCCGCTGCTGTCGGTGAGGATGACGATATTGCGGGTGAAAAACGGCGCGTGGGCGCCGCTCAAGTTCATCAGCATGCCGTCGTGGCCTGCGACAGGAATCACGCGCAACGCGGTGACAGTGGGCGCGCCTTGCACGGCGCCAGAGTCAGTTGGGGTCATGGTCAGTCTCCTTGGCGGGGCGCTCAATGCAATAGATGGGTGGCGCTCCTACACATAAGACATCATACAACTAAATCGCGTTGCTGAACTACTTTGCTAACCCACCTCGGTCTGGGCTTTGCGCAGGCGGTCTTTGCTGTTGGCCAGGTGCGTGCGCATCGCGGCGCGGGCCGAATCTACGTCCTGGTTGCGAATGGCGTTGAAGATGTATTCATGCTCGCCATGCACCCGACGCAAATATGCCAAGCGCCCTTCTGGAGCACTGCTGGCGGTGT
Source organism: Pseudomonadota bacterium (assembly GCA_046045765.1). Taxonomy (GTDB): domain Bacteria; phylum Pseudomonadota; class Gammaproteobacteria; order Burkholderiales; family Burkholderiaceae_C; genus Allorhodoferax. Next base: position 1,806 of record JBJOLD010000183.1, read on the forward strand.
TGATGCGGGTGCGCGGGATGATCATGGTGCCGAGGTAAGTCATCAAATCCGCAAAGTGCCGGTTGCCAGTGGCCTTGGCCACTTCCATGTGAAACGCAAAGTCAGACGGCACCGCGTCTGAGTCCTCTTCAATCGACTTTTGGAACGCATCCAGCATGGCTTGCATGGCCTGCAAATTGGCATCGGTGCGGCGCTGAGCAGCCAGACCTGCGGCCTCGGTCTCCAGTGAAATACGCAGTTCCAGCAGGGCAATCACGTCGGCCACGGTAGCAAAGTCCACGTCCGCAATTTGAAAATTGCCGCTGCTTTGTGGGGCCAGTGCAAAGGTGCCCACGCCGTGGCGCGTTTCTACCAGTCGGTTAGCCTGCAGGCGCGAAATGGCCTCGCGCACCACAGTGCGGCTCACGTCAAAGCGGCCCATGATTTCAGATTCGCTGGGCAGCTTGCTGCCAGGCTGGATAGCACCTTCGCGAATGCTGGCCGCCAGGCTTTCCACCACTTCATTCACCAAGCCTTTGACACGGCGTGGGCGCTGCTCTTGCATGCCATCGGCAGAAAAGGCAATGGCAGCAGTTGATCTAGGGGTTTGCACTAGGTCCATGGAAAAGTCCTTGACGCGGTCTGAACAGATGACCACAATTTAACACATCAGACAACATACAACTGACAAATTAAGCAGTAATTTCATGATCATCAAAGTACACCACACTTTGCTAATGACCGGCGCAGCAGGCGGCTTGGGAACTGCCCTGCGCGCGCGCCTGAAGGCCAACTGCGAGGTGCTGCGCTTGTCGGACCGCGCCGACTTTGGCCCTGCCCGCGCCAGCGAGGAGATAGCGCTGGCCGATCTGGCCGATGCCGCCGCGGTAGATGCCATGGTCAAAGGCGTGCAAGCTATCGTGCACTTTGGCGGGATGGCGGTTGAAGGCCCATTTGAGCCCATCCTGCAAGCCAACATTCTGGGCGTTTACAACCTGTATGAAGCCGCCCGCAAGCATGGCGTGAAGCGCGTGGTGTTTGCCAGCTCCAACCACGTGACCGGTTTCTACAAGCAAAGCGACACCATCACGCTGAACCACCCCGCCCGCCCCGACAGCCTGTACGGCGTGAGCAAGGCGTTTGGCGAAGACCTCTCGCGCATGTACTACGACCGCTATGGCATTGAGACCGCCTGCCTACGCATCGGCTCCTCGTTTGCCGAACCCAAAGACCGGCGCATGCTGGCCAGCTGGCTCAGCTTTGACGACCTGCATCGCTTGGTGACCGCCTGCCTGACCACACCCATCCTAGGCCACACCGCGATTTTTGGCATATCCAACAACGCCGTGGTCTGGTACGACAACAGCGCCGCCCGCCATGTGGGCTATGTGCCGCAGGACAGCTCAGACCCATTCCGCGAAGCGGTGTATGCGCGCACGCCAGAGCCCGACATCACCGACCCAGCGGCCATTTACCAGGGTGGCAGCTTCCTATTTGCGGGCGAGCCCATGACTGCGCACAAGGCGGGGAAATAAATCCGTGGCAATCACCCGACTCCATGCCGAGCTGGCACTGCAAGTTCGCAACAACACCGGCGAAAGCCCGGTGTGGCACGCCCAAGAACAGGCGTTGTATTGGGTTGATATCCCCGAGAAAAAACTGTACCGTTACCAGACATCTAACCAGTCCGTGCACACCTGGAACGCGCCGCAAATGCTCGGCTGCATTTCCCCGTCTGATGCCCCCAACCAATGGATTGCTGGGGCAGAGACAGGATTTTTTCACCTCGACACCAGCGATGATGATGTACTAGGTTTCACCTCGGCTGGTGACGTCGACCACGCCATGACAGGCATGCGCTTCAACGATGGCCGCTGCGACCGGCAAGGTCGGTTCATGGCGGGTTCCATGTTGATCGACATGCTGGCAGGCCGCAATGTGGGCCGTGTCTATCAGCTCCCGTATGGCGGACAGCCAAGTCAGGTATTGGCCGATTTAATAACACCCAATGGCACAGCCTTCAGCCCCGATGGCCGCACCATGTACCTCACGGACTCCCACAAGTCCGTGCGCCTGAGCTGGGTTTTTGACTACGACACCGAGCTGGGGCAGCCATTCAATCGGCGGCCGTTTATTGACATGACCGGGTTTAGTGGTCGTCCGGATGGGGCTGCCATGGACACCGATGGCTGCTACTGGATCTGCGGCATAGATGCCGGGTTGATACACCGATACACCCCGCAAGGCCTACTGGACATGACTGTCAGCACTCCGGTGAAAAAACCAACGATGTGTGCCTTTGGCGGAGCCGATATGCGCACGCTGTATGTCACATCCACCATCCCAGCCGCAGAGGGCGACAAGCACCCGCAAGACGGCGGACTGTTCGCCATTCATTTGCCATCCGTGCAAGGGTACCCCGAACCCCAATTTTCCCGCTTCCCCGACCCGTTAACCACCACCATGAATACTAGGAGACACGCATGAAATTCCGCAGAACTCTCATCGCCAGCGCAAGCATCGCTGTTGCAACCCTCGCGCTCGCGCTGCCCCTGACAGCCTCGGCACAAACTGTGCTCAAGGCGGCCGATGTGCACCCCGCTGGCTACCCCAATGTGGTGGCCATCGAAAATCTGGGCAAAAAACTCGAAGCCGCGACCAACGGTAAATACAAGCTGCAAATGTTCCCTAGCGGCGTGCTGGGCGGCGAGAAAGAGATGATTGAGCAAACCCAGGTGGGTGCCATCAACATCTTGCGCACCTCCTTGGGCCCTGTGGGTACCGTGGTGCCCGATGTGAACGTGTTCAACATGCCGTTTGTGTTCCGCAACGAAGCCCATATGCGCGCTGTGATTGACGGCCCCATCGGCCAAGAGTTGCTCGACAAAATCACCGCCAGCCCCGCCAAGATGGTGGCACTGGGGTGGATGGACGGCGGCTCGCGTAGCCTGTACACCAAGAAAATTGTCAAAACCCCTGCGGACCTCAAAGGCCAAAAAGTCCGCATGATGGGCAACCCCCTATTTGTGGACACCATGAACGCCATGGGCGGCAACGGCATTGCTATGGGTTACGGCGAAGTGTTCAGTGCATTGCAAACCGGCGTGTTGGATGGTGCCGAGAACAACCCACCCAGCATGTTCACCTCGAACCACTACACGGCAGGTGCAAAGTACTACGCGCAGACCAACCACCTGATCATTCCCGAGATTTTTGTCATGTCCAAGGTCACTTGGGACAAGATGAGCAAGGACGACCAGGCCCTGGTGGTCAAGTTTTCCAAAGAAGCCCAGTTGGAGCAACGCGCCCTGTGGGACAAGAGCGTGGCCGAGTACACCAGCAAACTCAAAGCCGCTGGCGTGGAGTTTGTGACCGTAGACCAAAAGCCGTTCTATGACGCCACCGCTTCGGTACGTGCCAAGTACGGCGCGCCCTATGCGGACCTGATCAAGCGCATCGAAGCGACCAAGTAAGCAGCTACTACCGGAAAATCACCATGCGCGAGACGATTCTTAAAACCTTGGACGGTGTCTACCTGTTCTGCATCTGGGCAGCGGGTGTCGCCATATTTTTCATGAGCATCATCATCCCCATCGGGGTGTTTGCACGCTATGTTTTAGGAACCGGCGCACAGTGGCCCGAGCCCATCGCGATTTTGCTCATGGTGATTTTTACCTTTATCGGTGCAGCGGCGGCCTACCGTGCGGGTGGCCACATTGCCGTGGCCATGCTGACCGACCGCTTGCCCCGCGCACTGCAAGGGCTGTGTGCCGTGCTGGTGGATTTGGCTATGGGCGCTATCTCAGTTTTTGGCGTGGTGTATGGCGCACAACTGAGCCTGGGCACCATGGGCCAGACCCTGGCTGAGCTGCCGTGGTTACCAGTGGGAATTACCTACATTCCGATGCCCTTGGGCGCACTCCTCACCCTGGTGTTTGTCATTGAAAAAATGGCCCTAGGCTCGCAACATGAGCGCGCCGTCGTACGCTTTGACCACTTGCTGGAAGAAGCCGCCGACTTAACTTCGGCAGCAACAGGAGCCTGACCATGGACATGCTTGTACTTTTAGGTAGCTTTGTGGTGCTGATGCTGGTGGGCATGCCGGTGGCCTATGCGCTCGGCTTGGCTGCACTGGCCGGTGCCCTGTGGATTGACCTGCCGCTGGATGCGGTGATGATTCAACTAGCCAGTGGTGTAAACAAGTTTTCGCTGCTCGCCATTCCGTTCTTCGTGCTGGCCGGTGCCCTGATGGCCGAAGGCGGCATGTCACGCCGCCTCGTGGCATTTGCCAACGTGCTGGTGGGCTTTGTGCGCGGTGGGTTGTCGCTAGTGAACATTCTGGCGTCCACCTTCTTTGGCGGTATTTCCGGCTCTGCGGTGGCAGACACCGCGTCGATTGGTTCGGTGCTGATTCCCGAGATGGAACGCAAGGGTTATCCGCGCGACTTCTCGACAGCGCTGACCGTCAGTGGGTCGGTGCAGGCCATCCTGATTCCACCCAGCCACAACATGGTGATTTACTCCATGGCGGCAGGTGGCTCGGTGTCGGTGGCGGCCCTGTTTCTGGCGGGCTTGTTGCCTGGCCTGTTACTGGGTGCCATGCTGGCGGTGTATTGCCTGGTCGTGGCGCGCCAGCGAAACTTCCCTAAGGGCGACACGATTCCGTTGCGCCAAGCACTGAAGATTTGCGCTGAAGCCATGTGGGGCCTGATGACCATGGTCATCATTTTGGGCGGCATCATGTCGGGCGTGTTTACGGCCAATGAGTCGGCATCCATTGCAGTGATCTGGTCGTTCTTTGTGACCATGTTTATCTACCGCGACTACAAGTGGCGCGACCTGCCCAAGCTGGTACACCGCACGGTGAAAACTGTCACTGTAGTGATGATTTTGATCGGCTTTGCCGCCTGCTTTGGCTATGTGATGACGCTGATGCAAATTCCGCTCAAGATCACCACGTTTTTCACCTCGCTGACCAACAACACCTACCTGATTCTTTTCTACATCAACATCATGCTGCTCATTTTGGGCACGCTGATGGATATGGCGCCGCTGATCCTGATCCTCACTCCTATTCTGCTGCCGGTGGTGAAACTCTTGGGCGTAGACCCGGTGCACTTCGGCATCATCATCATGGTCAATCTGGGCATTGGCCTGCTGACACCGCCCGTGGGCTCTGTGTTATTCGTGGGCAGCGCGGTGGGCAAGATCAAGATTGAAGCTCTGGTCAAGGCGATGTACCCCTTCTTCGGCGTGTTGCTGCTGTTGTTGGCGCTGGTGACGTATGTCCCTGCGCTGACTATGTGGCTGCCCCGCGTCATGCTTAACTAAAACGTACTGGAAACACCATGCAACGCAGACACCTCCTTCAAGCCGGCATCTCTTTGGCCGCAACAAGCTCAACTTGGGCCTTAGCCGACACCTGGCCTAGCAAACCCATCACTCTGGTGGTGCCCTTTCCACCCGGCGGCTCTACCGATCTGATTGCGCGCACACTGGCCACCAAAATGGCCGAAAAACTCGGTGGCGGTGCTACGTTCATCGTGGACAACCGCGCAGGGGCCACGGGCACGATTGGTGCGTCGCAGGTGGCACGTGCGCCCGCCGATGGCCACACGCTGTTCGTGTCGTCACTCGGCCCTTTCGTGATTGCGCCACACCTGATCAAGGTGAACTACGACCCGTTGAAGGACCTGGAACCCATCACCGTCGTGGTGCAGGCTCCCAATGTGCTCGTGGTGCCCGCTGCGTCTGCACGCAAGTCTGTGGCGGAAGTCATCTCCTACCTGAAAGCCAACCCGGACAAGATGAGTTTTGCATCGTCGGGCAACGGCAGCAGCGACCACCTGACCGCCGAATTATTTTGGCAGCAGACCGGCACCAACGGCGTGCACGTGCCCTACAAAGGCGGCGGCCCGGTGATGA
>JBJOLD010000264.1:0-17642 GCA_046045765.1 Pseudomonadota bacterium
TCTACATCTGAGGCAAACGCGGCATGGTCCACGGTGTGCAAGCGCACACCGATACGACGGGAAGGAGAATTTGCTACAGAATTTGTAGCTGCTTGCGCAGATTGGGCAAGGGCTGCGACCATATTTGCCTGGTCAACCTCGCCACCCACCGGGGCGCCGTCTTCACAGTCCAGGGTCACATCAAAAACGCAGGCCCCGAACTCTTTCATCATCTCCGCCTGCAGTTGCAGGCTCTTAACCATCCGCGCCTCAACGCCACTGTAATGGTCGCACACGGGCAACAAGTCCGCGGCGCCTTGGGCCCCCAATAAAACGGTACGCGGATGAGGGCGAGCCCCCACGCTCGCCATGGCATGTGCAGCGCTGCCCCCCAAGGGGGTTGTGCTTGCTTGGGGCGGCCCAGCGCTGCGCACGGTTCGCTCGATTTACAGCAGGTGGGCGACGCCAGCTTGCTCGTCTTGCAACTCTTTCAGCGTTTTGTTGATGCATTCTTGGCTGAAGGCATCCACTGGCAAGCCTTCGACGAGTTTGTATTCACCACCTTCGCAGGTCACCGCGAAGCCGAACATGGTGTCTTTGGGGATACCGTATTGGCCGTCGGACGGAATGCCCATGGTTACCCATTTGCCGTTGGTACCCAAGGCCCAGTCGCGCATGTGGTCGATGGCTGCATTTGCAGCAGAAGCTGCAGACGACACACCACGTGCGGCAATGATGGCAGCACCACGTTTGCCCACGGTGGGCAGAAATGTGTTGGCATTCCAGTCATGGTCGTTGATCATGTCTTTTACGCTTTGGCCGTTCACGGTCGCAAAGCGGTAGTCAGCGTACATGGTGGGAGAGTGGTTGCCCCACACGGCCATTTTTTCGATGTCAGCAACGGCTTTGCCTGTCTTATCGGCCAATTGGCTCAAAGCACGGTTGTGGTCCAAACGCAGCATGGCAGTGAAGTTTTTGCGTGGCAGATCAGGTGCGCTCTTCATGGCGATGTAGGCATTGGTGTTGGCGGGATTGCCGACGACCAAAACGCGTACGTCACGGCTTGCCACTGCATTGAGTGCTTTGCCTTGGGCGGTGAAAATTTCTGCATTGACAGCGAGCAACTCTGCGCGCTCCATGCCTGGGCCACGGGGGCGAGAGCCGATCAACAACGCGTAATCCACATCTTTGAATGCAGTCATGGGGTCGCTGTGCGCTTCGATGCCCACCAACAGAGGGAATGCGCAGTCTTGCAATTCCATGATCACGCCTTGCAATGCTTGCTGGGCTTTCTCAAAGGGCACTTCCAGCAAACTCAGCACGATGGGCTGGTCTTTACCCAACATTTCGCCAGAGGCGATACGAAACAGGATGGCATATCCAATTTGACCTGCTGCACCAGTAACGGCTACGCGGACGGGTTTTTTGCTCATGGTAATAACTCCAGGAAGGTTGTAAAAACGGCGGCTGTCCAGGAACCCACGCAAAACGGTTGAGCCCTGCAGAATGCATAAGAGTTTACCCTTGAATCTGCGTAGCCGTCAACTTGTCTTATGTCTTATATAAGATATGATTACACCAACTATTTAGCCTGACTTGAAGCTGACTTTTAAGGGTGTCCATGTCCTCAACGCCTTCCTCCTCCAGTGACAGCACCGCCTTGAGCGGCGCTGACGCCGTGGTCGGCACCGCTATTGGCAACACACCCGCCTTCAGTCCGCTGTACCAGCAAATTAAAGTGCTGATACTGCAAAGCTTGCAGTCGGGCGAATGGAAGCCAAGTGCCGCGATTCCAAGTGAAATAGAACTTGCCGGACGCTTCAAAGTAAGCCAAGGTACCGTGCGCAAGGCGATTGATGAATTGGCCGCCGAAAACCTTTTGGTTCGCAGGCAGGGCAAGGGCACTTTTGTGGCCACCCATGCAGAGCAGCATGTGCAGTACCGTTTTTTGCGACTATTCCCCGATTCTGGCGACACCAACAGCGAAGGTCCGGCACAGCGCCAGATCATCGACTGCAAGCGCACGCGCGCCACCGCCGACATCGCTAAGTCACTGAGTATTCGCCAAGGCGATGCTGTTTTGCAGGTGCGCCGCGTGCTTTCGTTTGCATCCATTCCGACAATTTTGGAAGACCTGTGGCTCCCGGGCACGCCTTTTAAAGGCTTGACTGCTGACCGTTTGCGCGACTACGACGGCCCCATGTACGCTTTGTTTGAAACAGAATTTGGTGTGCGCATGGTACGCGCCGAAGAAAAAATTCGCGCCATCCTGCCCGATGCAGACCAATGCGCGCTGCTCCACACCACTGCGCAAACGCCCCTACTCAGCGTGGAGCGCATTGCTTACACCTATAACGACATCCCCATGGAAATGCGCCGTGGGTTGTACTTGACTGACACACACTACTATCGAAATGAGCTAAATTGACTTGGTGAAAAACAATCGGTATGCAAGTCCGATGTCAGAATGGTGCGGTGCAATAGAATTTGGCACCGTAGTCTCAAAAATTACAACGCAGTTACATCAAGAAAGCCCGCCCATGACTGAGCTAGCCTCAACCCGCGCAAAGCGCCCCGAGTTTCGCAATATTCACGCCTTGAATGATCTGCCAACCTATCGCCTGCCACCGGCAGGCTGGGTTTCAATCCTGCACCGCATTAGCGGCGCAGTTATGTTCATTTTGATGCCCTTCATCATTTGGATGTTTGACACCTCTATTTCGTCGGAATTCTCGTTTGCAAAATTTACAAGCGTGTTCTCCAATGGCGCTGGATTTGTACCTGGTTGGTTTTTCAAACTGGTCGCGCTGGCCATCATTTGGGCCTATCTGCACCACTTCATCGCAGGTGTTCGCCACCTGTGGATGGACATCAACCACGCTGTCAGCAAAGAATTTGGTCGTAGCTCCGCAATTTTCACCCTGGCCTTGAGCTTGGGTTTAACCGCCATGCTTGCAGCCAAGTTGTTTGGCCTGTACTAAATCCACCCACGAAAAACCAAAACAAGGAACTTTGACCATGGCAGTTAACTACGGCTCCAAACGTATCGTCGTTGGCGCGCATTACGGTTTGCGTGATTGGCTCGCACAGCGCGTTACGGCGGCACTCATGGCGCTTTTCACCGTTGTCGTGCTGGCACAAGTGATCTTCTCCAAAGGCCCCATGGGCTATGACAAGTGGGCCGGCATTTTCTCCGCACAGTGGATGAAAGCTCTCACCTTCACCATCATCGTCGCCATGCTCTATCACGTGTGGGTGGGCGTACGTGACATCTGGATGGACTACATCAAGCCCGTCGGCTTGCGCCTGTCGCTACAGGTGTTCTCCATTGTTTGGCTGGTTAGCTGCGCTGGCTGGGCCATTCAGGTTTTGTGGCGTCTTTAATCGCGCCGTACGTACTTATTGCATAGGCTTTAATTCATGTCTTACCCCGTATCTAAACGTAAATTTGATGTGGTGATCGTTGGCGCCGGTGGTTCCGGAATGCGCGCATCCCTGCAACTCGCACGTGCTGGCCTCAATGTGGCTGTGCTGTCCAAAGTGTTCCCTACCCGTTCGCACACCGTGGCTGCTCAAGGCGGCATCGGCGCGTCGCTGGGCAACATGAACGAAGATAACTGGCACTACCACTTCTACGACACCGTTAAGGGCTCGGACTGGCTGGGCGACCAAGATGCCATCGAGTTCATGTGCCGCGAAGCTCCCAAGGTCGTATACGACTTGGAACACATGGGCATGCCGTTTGACCGCAACGCCGACGGCACCATTTACCAGCGTCCATTTGGCGGCCACACCGCCAACTATGGTGAAAAAGCAGTAGAGCGTGCTTGCGCCGCTGCCGACCGCACTGGCCATGCTATGTTACACACGCTTTACCAGCAAAACGTGGCAGCCAAGACCAGCTTCTTTGTCGAGTGGCTGGCCATGGACCTGATTCGCGATGCAGATGGCGACGTGGTCGGCGTTACTGCCATCGAAATGGAAACCGGCGACGTTCATATTCTTGAAGCCAAAACAACCTTGCTGGCTACTGGCGGTGCAGGCCGTATTTTTGCCGCAAGCACCAATGCATTCATCAACACGGGCGACGGCTTAGGCATGGCTGCACGTGCGGGCATCCCATTGGAAGATATGGAATTCTGGCAATTCCACCCCACCGGCGTGGCCGGTGCTGGTGTGTTACTGACCGAAGGTTGCCGCGGCGAAGGTGCGATTTTGCGCAACTCCAATGGCGAACGCTTCATGGAGCGCTACGCTCCAGCCTACAAAGATTTGGCCCCGCGCGACTACGTGTCCCGCTGCATGGACCAGGAGATCAAAGAAGGCCGTGGCTGTGGTCCCAACAAGGATTACATCAATTTGGATATGACCCACTTGGGTGCAGACACCATCATGAAGCGCTTGCCTTCGGTGTTTGAAATTGGCCATAATTTTGCCAACGTCGACATCACCAAAGAGCCTATCCCAGTGGTTCCGACCATCCATTACCAGATGGGCGGCATTCCCACCAATATCAACGGCCAAGTTGTTACGCAAAACGCTGACAACAAGAGCGAAGTTGTCAACGGCTTGTACGCCGTGGGCGAATGCTCTTGCGTGAGTGTGCACGGTGCTAACCGTTTAGGTACCAACTCACTGCTTGACCTGCTGGTATTCGGCCGCGCTGCGGGCAACCATATTGTTGAGTTCAACAGTAAGACCACCCACAAGCCACTGCCCGCAAACGCCGCTGAACAAACCATTTCTCGCTTGGAACGCCTGGATAACGCCACCGGCGGCGAATACGCACAAGACGTGGCTAACGACATTCGTGCCGCCATGCAGTACCACGCTGGCGTATTCCGCACGCAGGCATTGATGGACGAAGGTGTCTCCAAAATCGCGGCCCTGCGCGAACGCGTGAAAAACATCGGCCTAAAAGATAAGTCTAAGATCTTCAATACAGCACGCATAGAAGCCCTGGAAGTCGAAAACCTGATCGAAGCTGCAGAGGCCACCATCGTTTCTGCAGCAGCCCGCCACGAGAGCCGTGGTGCGCACACCGTGAACGACTACGGCGACACTCCAGAGCATCCCAACGGACGCAACGACTCCGAATGGCACAAGCACACTTTGTGGCACAAAGAGGGCAATAAGCTTACGTACAAGCCAGTCCAAATGAAGCCACTCACCGTAGAGAGCGTTGAGCTCAAGACCCGTACATTCTGATCAGGCACACACCATGACAAAACGCACTTTTTCCATTTATCGCTACGATCCTGATAAAGATGCCAAGCCTTACATGCAGACCATTGAGGTCGAATTGGATGGCAGCGAGCGTATGTTGCTTGATGCGCTGATGAAGCTCAAAGCCGTCGACCCCACCATTTCATTCCGTCGCTCCTGCCGCGAAGGTGTGTGTGGATCGGATGCCATGAATATCAATGGTAAAAACGGCCTAGCGTGCTTGACCAATATGCGCACGCTGCCCGGCACGATTGTGTTGAAGCCCCTGCCCGGTCTCCCCGTGGTACGCGACTTGATCGTCGACATGACACAATTTTTCAAGCAGTACAACTCCATCAAACCGTACCTGATCAACGACACGGTGCCACCTGAAAAAGAACGTCTACAAAGCCCTGAAGAACGTGACGAGCTAAATGGCCTGTACGAATGCATTTTGTGCGCCAGTTGCTCTACGTCGTGCCCCAGCTTTTGGTGGAATCCGGACAAATTTGTAGGGCCCGCCGGTTTGCTGCAAGCCTACCGCTTTATTGCCGATAGCCGCGATGAAGCTACCGCTGAGCGTCTTGACAACTTGGAAGACCCGTACCGCCTGTTCCGCTGCCACACCATCATGAACTGTGTAGACGTTTGCCCTAAAGGATTAAACCCCACCAAAGCCATTGGCAAAATTAAAGAAATGATGGTCTTGCGCGCCGTTTAAGGCGCAGCAGGTAGCAAATACGTGACTGACACTCTGATCGATGAACGCTCTTTAAGCAAGCTCAAGTGGCGCTGCCGCCGCGGTTTGCTGGAAAACGATTTGTTCATCGAGCGGTTCTTTAACCGTTTTAGTTCTAGCTTGAATGTTAGACATGCCCAAGCTATGGGTGATTTGATGGATTTAAGTGACAACGACCTGCTCGATGTGCATTTGGCGCGGAAAACTTTGGGTCAAGTAGATGCTCAACTAGACCGCGAAGACGTGCATGAAGTTTTGAAAATGTTGAGAGAACCCCTCTGAAAGGCGAAAGATGAAATTAGCTGATAACAAAGCCACCCTGTCGTTCAGCAACGGCAGCCCCAGTGTTGAATTGCCTGTTTATCAAGGCAATGTGGGACCAGACGTTGTTGATATCCGCAAACTTTATGCCCAGACGGGTATGTTTACCTACGACCCAGGCTTCTTGTCCACCGCATCTTGCCAATCTGCTATCACCTACATTGACGGTGACAAGGGTGAGTTGCTGTACCGTGGGTACCCCATCGAGCAACTAGCCACAAACTGCGACTTCCTGGAAACCTGTCACCTCTTGCTATACGGCAATTTGCCGGACGCCGCAGGCAAAGCGGATTTTACGAAGCGTGTGTCGAACCACACCATGGTAAACGAGCAAATGCAATTCTTCTTGCGCGGTTTTCGTCGTGACGCCCACCCCATGGCCATCATGACAGGCTTGGTGGGTGCTTTGTCGGCCTTCTACCACGACAGCACCGACATTAACAACCCTGAGCACCGCGAAATTTCGGCCATCCGCCTGATTGCAAAAATGCCCACATTGGTTGCTATGGCTTATAAGTACAGCGTAGGCCAGCCTTACATGTACCCCAAGAACAACCTAAGCTACGCCGGTAATTTCTTGCACATGATGTTTGCCACCCCGTGCGAAGAGTACGTCGTCAACCCCGTAATCGAACGTGCTCTAGACCGCATTTTTGTGTTGCACGCTGACCACGAGCAAAATGCATCTACATCTACCGTACGTCTGTGCGGTAGCTCTGGCACCAACCCGTTTGCTGCCATCGCTGCCGGCGTAGCTTGCCTTTGGGGTCCCGCCCATGGCGGCGCCAATGAAGCCTGCTTGAACATGCTCGAAGACATCCAGAAGATGGGTGGCATATCCAAAGTTGGGCAATTCATGGAGCAAGTCAAAGACAAAAACTCTGGCGTGAAGCTGATGGGCTTCGGTCACCGTGTGTACAAAAATTACGATCCACGCGCCAAACTTATGCAAGAAACCTGCAAAGAAGTATTGCTGGCTTTGGGACTGGAAAATGACCCTTTGTTCAAGCTGGCCATGGCACTCGAAAAAATTGCTTTAGAAGACGAGTACTTTGTTTCACGTAAGTTGTACCCCAATGTGGACTTCTATTCCGGCATCGTACAGCGTGCCATTGGCATTCCAGTGAGCCTATTCACCGCCATTTTTGCCTTGGCGCGCACAGTGGGATGGATTGCTCAGCTGAACGAAATGATTGGTGACCCTGAATACAAGATTGGCCGCCCACGCCAGTTGTTCGCTGGCTCTGTACGTCGCGATGTTTTACCTATCGGACAACGTTAATTTCAAGGTTTATTTGATAAGCCCGCCGGGCGGCAACGCTGGCGGGCTTTTTCTTGTGTGCTACCCGGCGCTGAGGCGCATAAAATGTTGGATTGCCAAGAAAACAATTGCAAGGCTCGCATGGATTCACAACTGAACGCACGTACGCTGTACGACAAACTTTGGGATGACCATGTTGTCCACACCGAGGAAGACGGCACGTCTATTCTCTACATAGATCGGCACTTGGTGCACGAAGTCACTAGCCCACAAGCATTTGAAGGGCTGCGGGAAGCAGGCCGTAAAGTGTGGCGTGTGAGTTCCATCGTGGCAACAGCCGACCATAACACCCCAACATCGGGCTGGGAGCGTGGCTATGACGGCATTACTGACCCCACCAGTAAAGAGCAAGTTACAACGCTGGATAACAACATTCGCGAATTTGGTTCTGCCGCCTATTTCCCGTTTTTATCCAAGCGTCAAGGCATTGTCCACGTCATTGGACCAGAAAATGGTGCCACATTGCCTGGTATGACCGTGGTTTGCGGAGACTCCCACACATCTACACATGGCGCGTTTGGCGCATTGGCCCACGGCATTGGCACCAGCGAAGTGGAACACGTGATGGCCACCCAAACCCTATTGGCAAAAAAAGCCAAAAATATGCTGGTCAGAGTTGAAGGTCAATTACCCAAGGGCTGTACAGGCAAAGACATTGTGCTTGCCGTCATAGGCAAGATAGGTACGGCTGGTGGTACCGGCTACACCATTGAATTTGGTGGCTCTGCTATCCGAGCCCTCAGCATGGAAGGGCGCATGACGGTCTGCAACATGGCCATCGAAGCCGGTGCACGTGCCGGTCTGGTGGCTGTGGACGAAAAAACTATTGACTACGTTAAGGGTCGTCCACTTGCCCCAGGCCATGGTGGTGTGAACGGTGATGTAGCAACTTTGGAATGGGAGCATGCGGTCACTTTCTGGAAAACACTGCACTCTGACGCTGGTGCCAAATTCGACGCCACTGTTGAGCTTGAAGCCAGTCAAATCGTGCCCCAGGTCACTTGGGGCACGTCACCTGAAATGGTTTTGGGCATTGATGGACGTGTCCCCGATCCAGACAAAGAAAAAGACTTGAATAAGCGAAGCGCCATTGAGCGTGCACTGGTGTACATGGGGCTGGAGCCCGGCAAAGCGCTGGACGACTTATTCATTGACAAAGTATTCATCGGCTCATGTACCAACAGCCGTATTGAAGACATGCGTGAAGCTGCTGCAGTCGTCAAGAAGCTTGGCCAACGCGTTGCCAAAAATGTCAAACTGGCATTGGTGGTTCCTGGCTCTGGTTTGGTTAAAGAGCAAGCCGAGCGCGAAGGGTTGCACGAAATTTTCAAGGCTGCCGGCTTTGAATGGCGAGAGCCGGGGTGCTCTATGTGCCTAGCAATGAATGCTGATCGTTTGGAGCCAGGTGAACGTTGCGCCTCCACCAGCAATCGCAATTTCGAAGGACGCCAAGGCGCTGGTGGACGAACCCACTTGGTGAGTCCTGCCATGGCGGCTGCAGCGGCCATTCATGGCCATTTTGTTGATATTCGCAAGTTTAGCTAATCACGCTAAGGAGAACGCTATGAAAACAGTCTTCACTTTGATGCTAATAGGCGCCATAGCGCTCTTGTCAGCCTGCAATACAGTTAAGGGCATGGGCCAAGACTTACAAAAGGCCGGCGAGAAAATTGAAAATTCAGTCAAAAAATAATGAAGTCATTCACAGTACACAAAGGCCTTGTTGCGCCCATGGACCGCGAAAACGTGGATACCGACGCGATCATTCCCAAGCAATTCCTCAAGTCCATCCGTAAAACCGGTTTCGGACAAAATCTGTTTGACGAGTGGCGCTACTTAGATGCCGGCTTTCCGGGCCAAGATGCAACCAGCCGAAAAATCAATCCAGACTTTGTACTAAACCTGCCCCGATACGCTGGCGCATCTATCCTGCTGGCACGTAAAAACTTTGGTTGCGGTTCATCGCGTGAACATGCACCATGGGCACTCGACCAGTTTGGTTTTAGGGCTATTTTGGCACCCAGTTATGCAGATATTTTTTTCAATAACAGCTTCAAAAACGGGTTGCTACCCATCGTTTTGGCGGAAGACCACATCGACCAACTCTTTAGTGAAGCAGCGGCCTTTCCGGGCTACGCGCTAACGATTGATCTGGAGCGTCAAGTGGTGGTGAAACCGCAGGGGGAAGAAATTCCTTTTGACGTACAGGCGTTTCGCAAATACTGTTTGCTTAACGGTTTTGACGACATCGGTCTCACCCTGCGCCATGCTGACAAAATTAAGGCTTTTGAGGCCCAGCGTTTGGCACAAAAACCTTGGTTAGCCCACAGTATGCGTGCGTAAGTCGCTACCAATAACAGAGCAATTTGCAGCGCATCACTAGTTTAGATGCACCCGCTGTAGTCCACCCATTAGGAAAATTTGAAATGAAAATTGCAGTATTGCCCGGTGATGGCATAGGAACTGAAATTGTTGCGCAGGCCGTCAAAGTCTTGAATGTGCTGGACCTGTCGTTTGAGATGGAAACTGCGCTCGTAGGCGGTGCTGCATTCGAAGCCCATGGACACCCGCTTCCTGAGTCAACACTTAAGTTGGCCAAAGACGCCGACGCCGTTTTATTTGGGGCTGTAGGCGACTGGAAATATGACGCGCTGGACCGACCTTTGCGCCCTGAGCAAGCCATTTTAGGTCTGCGCAAGAACTTGGGACTGTTCGCCAACTTTCGTCCCGCCATTTGTTATGCGGAATTGGTCGATGCTTCAAGCCTGAAGCCTGAGCTCATTGCTGGACTGGATATTTTGATCATTCGGGAGCTCACCGGTGACATTTATTTTGGTCAGCCACGCGGTCGCCGTGTAGCGGTGGATGGCCACTTTCCAGGCGCTGAAGAAGCCTTTGACACCATGCGCTACAGCCGCCCCGAAATAGAGCGTATCGCCCACGTAGCCTTTAAAGCGGCGCGTACCCGCAAAGCTGCAGGCTCTGAAGGTCGCGTTACCAGTGTGGACAAAGCCAATGTGTTGGAAACTTTTCAGCTCTGGAAAGACGTGGTGTCAGAAGTGAGCAAAGAATACCCTGACATTGCGTTAGACCACATGTATGTGGACAACGCCGCCATGCAACTCGTGAAAGCGCCAAAACGCTTTGACGTCGTAGTTACGGGCAATATGTTCGGAGATATTTTATCGGACGAGGCGTCTATGCTAACCGGGTCGATTGGCATGCTGCCTTCGGCAAGCCTAAATTCCAGCAACCAGGGCCTTTACGAGCCCAGCCATGGAAGTGCCCCAGACATCGCCGGTAAGAATATTGCAAACCCATTGGCTACAATATTGTCAGCTGCCATGATGTTACGTTTCTCACTCAACCAAGCCAATGCCGCCGACCGTATCGAGTCTGCGGTAAAAGGCGTGCTTGCGTCGGGCTTGCGTACGGCAGATATTTGGTCAGAAGGCACTACCAAAGTCAGCACCATGGAAATGGGTGATGCTGTTGTGGCCGCCATCACCAAAACAATTACCAAGGGCTGAACAGTTCCAGTTCGTCGCGCCCTCCTCCGGCAAGACGAGCCGGAGGCAAATAACATTTTAAAAAGGCGTTGATATGAAATTAGTAGGACTGGTGGGCTGGCGCGGTATGGTCGGCTCGGTATTGATGGATCGTATGCAGGCCGAAGGTGACTTTAGCTTAATTGAACCGCTGTTTTTTTCTACCTCAAATGCGGGTGGCAAAGCCCCAACACTGGCAAAGAATGAAACCACGCTGCAAGATGCATTCAATATCGATGCGTTGATGCGATGTGACATCATCATCAGCGCCCAGGGTGGTGAATACACTATTGAAGTGTTCCCTAAATTGCGCGCGGCCGGTTGGAATGGTCACTGGATTGACGCAGCATCCACACTTCGCATGGAAAAAGACGCTGTCATCATTCTTGACCCAGTCAACATGCCGGTAATTAAAGACGCGCTGGCTAAGGGTGGAAAAAACTGGGTGGGCGGCAACTGCACCGTGAGCTGCATGTTGATGGGCGTGGGCGCACTGTACAAGGCTGGTCTAGTCGAGTGGATGAGCACGCAGACTTACCAAGCCGCATCCGGTGGTGGCGCGCAACACATGCGCGAACTGCTAACCCAATACGGCACTTTGAATGCAGAAGTCAAAGCCATGTTAGATGACCCCAAGAGCGCCATTCTGGAAATCGACCGCAAGGTCATTGCCAAGCAGCGCGCACTGACCGCCGCTGAGACAGCGAACTTCGGTGTACCACTTGGTGGCTCCCTGATTCCCTGGATCGACAAGGATCTGGGCAACGGCATGTCCAAAGAAGAGTGGAAAGGCATGGCCGAAACCAACAAGATTCTGGGCATGGGCGAAGGCTTCGGCAGCTCTGCCATTCCAGTGGATGGTTTCTGTGTGCGCGTGGGCGCAATGCGCTGCCACAGCCAAGCTCTGACCTTCAAGCTGAAAAAAGATGTATCCGTCGCAGATATTGAAGCAATGATCGCAGCAGATAACCAATGGGTCAAAGTAGTGCCCAACACCCGTGAGGCAACGATCAAAGACCTGACACCCGTTGCGGTGACTGGCACCATGACAATTCCTGTGGGCCGTATCCGCAAACTGGCGATGGGACCCGAATATGTGGGTGCATTCACCATTGGTGACCAGTTGTTGTGGGGTGCCGCGGAGCCACTGCGTCGCATGCTGCGCGTTTTGCTTGAGGCCTGACAATCTGTTACAGGTCGTTGTCGGTTGGCAACAATTGGCACAGCCTAAAAGCGCTAACTGATGGGCCCATCAAAGTTAAAAGGTATCTTGGCTTGTCAGCCTAATACATTGATGTTAAGGTCCTTTTCAGTTTTAGACAGTCGCGCCGCGAGGCAATATTTCACTCTACAAATTGCCGCTCGTCTGAGCACCGGAGGCTAATAAATTGATCGATAAGTCACATGGTTGGCAGAAAACTGCTGTTGCGGCTGCGGCCTTTGCGTTGTTGGGATTGGTCCAGCCTAGCGCGTGGGCACTCTCGTTGGGTCGCATAACTGTTCTGTCATCACTTGGTCAGCCCTTGCGTGCCGAAATTGACGTCCCCGAGATCAACGCAGAGGAAGCGGCATCTCTGCGTGCGGCAGTCGCTAGTACCGCCGCTTTTTCAGCGGCTGGTTTGGAATACAACGCTGCGATCTCTGGGCTTCAAGCCGCGTTACAACGACGTGCTGATGGTCGTGCTTACATCCGCTTGGCCGGTGAAAAGTCTGTCAACGAGCCCTTTGTTGACTTGATTTTGGAAGCCAATTGGTCTTCTGGGCGCATTGTGCGAGATTACACAATGCTGTTTGACCCTCCAGCGGCAAAGTCAACGCAGTCGAGTGCTCCTACGCTTTCGCAATCCGCCGGGGCCCCGATTCCCAACTCTCCAACAAGCTTGCCCCCACGGACAGCGCCTGTTCAGGGCAAAACTGCTGGCGCCGTAGCCCAACAACCAGTAACTGCACCGCTGCCTAAACCGGTCAAAATTTCACCAAACAAGATAGAAGCTGGGTCAACGCAGCAGATCATCGTAAAAAGTGGAGACACTGCAAGCAAAATTGCAGCACAAACTTTGGCCAGCGGCGTTTCGCTAGACCAAATGCTGGTGGCAATGATGCGGACCAACCCCGATGCGTTTATCAACGGTAATTTGAATCGCATTAAGACCGGTGCGGTGATGTCAATACCCAGCACCGAGTTAGTCCAATCTGTGGGGCCCGGTGAGGCTTCGCACATGGTGATTGCACAGAGCAAAGATTTCAACGAATTTCGACGTAAATTGGCGGCCAATGCCCCGCAAGCAGCCGTTGCACCTGCAGACCGAAAAACCGGCGGCAGTATCGATGCCAAGGTAGAAGAAAAAAAATCTGCAGCACCGGCACCTGACAAACTAACGCTTTCTAAAGGCTCAGTTCAGAGTAAAGCAGACGAGGCCAAACTTGCCAAAGAGCGAGCCGAGAATGACGCAGCGGTCAGAGCGGCAGAAATCACCAAAAATATCGCGGACTTGGCAAAACTAAATGTTGCCAGTGCCACCAAGGCTGCCATGCCGGCAGTTGCGGCGCCGATTTTGGCTGCCTCAGATGTGAAAATCGCCGCGATAACATCCTCTGCAGTCGCGCCTGTGGCAGTAACTTCGGCAGCTTTAGCACCAGTTGCTGCGCCCGTTGTAGCTGCACCTACTCTCCCAGTGTCGGCGCCACAAAAGGCAACTGCTGCAGCATCTCTTCCACAAGAGACACCAAGTCTGCTGGACGAGCTGCTAGGCGATCCGTTGGTACCTGTGGCAGCGGGTGGACTTGTTGCTCTGCTGGGTGGTTTTGCGTTTTGGAGAATTCGTCAACGCAATAGAAATTCAGCGCATATAGACAGCTCATTTTTAGAAAGTCGGCTACAACCAGACTCATTCTTTGGGTCAAGTGGAGGTCAACGCGTTGATACCTCAAGCGACGCGCGAGGAAATACCTCCTCTATCGCGTATACCTCTAGCCAATTGGACGCCGCGGATGACGTAGATCCTGTTGCCGAAGCCGATGTCTATTTGGCCTATGGACGCGATCTGCAAGCAGAGGAGATTCTTAAAGAAGCCCTGCGCCACAACCCGGGACGTATCGCAATTCACGTCAAGCTCTTGGAGATATTCGCGAAGCGGCGTGATGCTGGTAGCTTCAAGGCATTCGCGCAACAGGCATTCAAACTCACGGGTGTAGACAGCGCCGATTGGGTTTCGATTTGCGAACTCGGTTTGGGTATAGACCCAGAAAATGCGCTTTATCAACCGGGTGTTGCGTCCTTGAGTGGCTTTGGCCTCCAGACCGAAACACCCCCTCCAAGCAAAGAAGTTGGCTCTGGGTTTGGTTCAACCATAACCCTGTCGGCGGGTGCCGAGTTGAACTCCGTACCTGCAGGATTGGACCTTGATTTGGACTTGGACTTTTCAGCTGACGACGAACCAGCAGCACTTGCGCCAATTCAAGCAGCCACTTCATCGAACAGCATAGATTTCGACATTTCCAGCCCTGTTCAACTAGGCGATGCTGAAATACCACTGCCAGAATTCAACCTGTCTGGTGCGCTGCCCAAAGCCGATAATTCGTTGGCAAACTCGGTTCATTCTGAGCCGGGTTTAATCGATTTCGATATGGGTGATTTGTCACTGGACTTAGACTCGCCTGCTGATGAAATAGCTACGGGTTCGACTTCGGTTTTCTCCGAAGACCCACTAGAGACCAGACTTGCACTCGCCCAAGAGTTTGTATCCATTGGTGATGAAGACGGCGCAAGAGCTTTAATTGAAGAGGTGCTGTCTGAAGCTACGGGTGAAATGCGCAGCAAAGCCCAACGAGCTCTGGCTAACCTGCGCTAAGGTGCGTCCGAATGACTGGATGACTCCGGGTTTGACAGTACGGTTATGAGAATTGCGCTGGGCGTCAGCTATCACGGTCACAACTACCAAGGTTGGCAAAGCCAGTCTTCGGGCCAAACCGTGCAAGACAAACTGGAATCTGCGCTGGGCAGGTTCACGGCCCAGAAGCGGGTGTCTACCATCTGCGCTGGCCGTACAGACGCCGGTGTGCACGGGCTGATGCAAGTGGTGCACTTCGATACCCCTCTCGACCGCGACACCCACTCCTGGATACGTGGCACCAATGCTAACCTGCCCAAAGACATTGCCGTCCAATGGGCACTGCGCACCTCAGACGAATTTCATTGCCGGGCCTGCGCCACCTCGCGCCGCTATGCCTACGTGCTATTGGAGTCGCCGGTCCGGCCCAGCCTGGAGTTGGGCCGCGTGGGATGGACTTTCAATGCCCTGAATTTTGACGCCATGCGCCAGGCTGCTGATATTTTGCTGGGTGAGCACGACTTCACCTCGTTTCGGGCCTCGCAATGCCAAGCCCTGAGCCCTGTCAAAAATTTGCTGGAGATTGCGATCAGCCAACGCGGTGCCTACTGGCGGTTTGAATTTGAGGCCAATGCCTTTTTGCACCATATGATCCGCAACATCATGGGCTGCCTGGTAACCATTGGGCAAGGCAAAAAGCCACCGCAGTGGATGGCAAACGTGTTGGCTACACGTGATCGCGATGCCGCTGCGCCCACTTTTTCACCCGATGGCCTGTACTTTTTGGGGCCGCGCTATGACGCGCGTTGGGGCATACCGGAGCGCACGCCTGCGTATGATTCGCTGCCATGACTAATCTTTCAGCACCCCATTTACGTACCCGTATCAAAATTTGTGGCTTGACCCGCGAGCAGGACGTGGATGCCGCCGTGGACGCGGGCGCAGATGCCATCGGTTTTGTGCTGTACGCCAAAAGCCCGCGGGCTGTAACCCCGCAACGTGCTGCCGAACTGGCACGCCGCCTGCCCCCGTTTATCACGCCCGTACTGCTGTTCGTCAACGCAATTGCTACAGAAGTGATAGCTGCTTGCGCAATGGTGGCGGGGGCTACAGCCCAATTTCATGGTGACGAGAGCCCGCTGGACTGTTTGAATGCCACAGACCAAGGCGCCCGCCCCTACCTGCGCGCAGCGCGTATTCCCCTAGGCGACGACGCGCAAGCGTTTGACCTCGTAAAATATGCTTACGATTACCAAAACGCCCAAGCCATTCTGCTCGATGCCCATGTGGACGGGTTCGGTGGTGGCGGCAAAACATTCAATTGGTCACTTCTTCCTCCAAGCGTCAACGCTCACCTCGTCTTGAGTGGTGGACTCACCAGTGCAAACGTGGGCGATGGCATCACGTCAGTGCGGCCACGCTGTAAAACGCTGGCTGTGGACGTGAGCTCTGGCGTGGAAGCGCTGGACGCTCAGGGCTCGCCCCTCAAAGGCATCAAAGACCCCGCAAGAATGACCGAGTTTGTGGCCGCAGTGCGCGCCGCAGACCAAGAGCTCTAAACCCTGTTCCGTTGACACCAGCCCTGAAAGGCTGCATGGCAAGACACTGCAAGGCTTGCGCCACACGGACACCTGAAAGTGAGAAAACACCATGTACGAATACCAGCAACCCGACCTTAAGGGCCACTTCGGCAAATACGGCGGCAGCTTTGTCTCCGAGACGCTGACCCACGCCATCAATGAGCTGAAAGACGCCTACGCCAAGTACCAGTTTGATCCGGACTTCATGGCCGAGTTCAAGTCCGAGCTGGCGCACTTTGTGGGCCGCCCTTCCCCCGTGTACCATGCGGCCCGCATGAGCCGCGAAATGGCGGACGGCAAGGGCAATGGCGCACAAATCTTTTTGAAGCGTGAAGACCTCAACCACACCGGCGCGCACAAGATCAACAACACCATCGGCCAGGCCATGCTCGCCAAGCGCATGGGCAAGCCGCGCGTGATTGCAGAAACAGGTGCGGGTCAGCACGGCGTAGCCACAGCTACCATCTGCGCGCGCTACGGGCTGGAATGTGTGGTCTACATGGGCAGCGAAGACGTGAAACGCCAAAGTCCCAACGTGTACCGTATGAAACTGTTAGGCGCGACGGTAGTGCCGGTTGAGAGCGGTAGCAAGACGCTCAAGGATGCGCTCAACGAGGCCATGCGCGACTGGGTGGCCAATGTGGACAACACCTTTTACATCATCGGCACTGTGGCCGGCCCGCACCCTTACCCGATGATGGTGCGCGATTTCCAGAGCGTGATCGGCAACGAATGCCTGGTGCAGATGCCCGAGATGCTGGCTGCAGCTGGCTGCAAGTCGGAGCAACCCGACGCGGTGATTGCCTGCGTGGGCGGCGGCTCCAATGCCATGGGCATTTTCTACCCCTACATTCAGCATGACCAAACCCGCCTGATTGGTGTGGAGGCGGCGGGCGAAGGCTTGGAAAGCGGCAAGCACTCGGCCTCGATCCAAAAAGGCAGCCCCGGCGTGCTGCACGGCAACCGCACCTATGTGCTGCAGGACGACAACGGCCAAGTCACCGAGACGCACAGCGTGAGCGCTGGCCTGGACTACCCTGGCGTGGGCCCCGAGCATGCGTTCCTGAGCGACATTGGCCGCGCAGAGTACGTAGGCATCACCGACACAGAAGCGCTGGC
>JBJOLD010000280.1:0-2518 GCA_046045765.1 Pseudomonadota bacterium
TCAAATCGGTCGCCACAAACACAACGCCCTTTTCTTCGGGCGCACTGGAGTCCATCAACAACGCGTCTTGGCCACGCGTCATATTGATGTATACGTCGGCCAACAGCTCGGAATCGAGCAACGCGCCGTGGAGCGTGCGACCTGAGTTATCGACGTCCAGCCTAGAACACAACGCATCTAAGCTATTGCGTTTGCCCGGGAACATTTCCTTGGCCATAGCCAAAGTGTCCACTATGCCTGCAACGTGGTCTTTGAAACGCGGGCGGCCTGCCAACTCCAGCTCTTTGTTCAAAAACCCAATGTCAAACTGCGCGTTGTGAATGATGATTTCGGCATCTTGCACATAGGCTAAAAACTCATCGACCACCGCTTCAAACTTCGGTTTATCGCGCAAGAATTCACTGGTAATACCGTGTACGCGTAAGGCCTCTTCATGACTGTCACGCCCCGGGTTCACATACAAATGCAAATTGTTGCCCGTGAGCTTGCGGTTCACCAGCTCAACACACCCAATCTCAATGAGCCGATCACCCTGCTCTGCATAAAGACCGGTCGTCTCAGTATCAAGAAAAATCTGGCGCATTGCGGTATTTCAGTGGTTCTCTTTGGCGTGATTAATGGAGTACTTGGGTATCTCCACCAACACATCTTTTTGCGCCAAATAGGCTTGGCAGCTCAAGCGCGAATTAGGCTCCAGACCCCAGGCGCGGTCGAGCAAGTCCTCTTCGGTTTCATCCAGATCGTTGAGTGACGCAAAGCCTTCACGCACGATCACATGGCAAGTGGTACAGGCGCAGCTCATGTCACAGGCGTGCTCGATATTGATGCCGTTTTCTAGCAAGGCTTCGCAAATAGAGGTGCCAGCAGGCGCGGACACTTGGACACCTTGCGGGCAGTATTCAGGGTGCGGCATGATTTTGATAATGGGCATGTTCAGTGCTCCGAGCAATTAGATGTTTTCAATATTTTTGCCTGCCAGCGCTTGGGATATTCCCCGGTTCATGCGCATGGCGGCGAATGCCTCTGTCGCGTTAGCCAGAGACTTGGACACGGCTTCAATGGAGCCCGCATCATCGCCCAAACGTGCGACATCCAGTGCCTGCATAGCGATATCTACTGCTTCGCGCTCCTCCGAGGTCAGTAGGTCGCCATCGGCATCCAGCGCACTGTGTATGGCAATAAGAAGGCGGTCAGCATCGACCCGTGCCTCTACGAGGGCACGTGCGCGCATGTCATCCTGCGCGGTAGAAAAACTCTCTTTCAGCATGGTGGCAATCTGTTCGTCACTCAGACCGTAGGAGGGTTTGACGTCAATACGCGCTTCCACGCCACTCACCTGCTCTTTTGCTGATACGTTCAACAGACCATCCGCATCAACAGTAAAAGTAACCCGAATACGCGCTGCGCCCGCAGCCATGGGCGGAATACCACGCAACTCAAAGCGCGCCAAACTGCGACAATCGGCCACCAGATCACGTTCTCCTTGAACCACATGCAGAGCCAAAGCGGTCTGGCCGTCTTTGTAGGTCGTGAAGTCTTGCGCCATAGCTGTGGGAATGGTCTGGTTGCGCGGGACAATGCGCTCCACCAATCCGCCCATGGTCTCTACTCCCAACGAAAGCGGAATCACATCCAGCAGTAGTAACTCGCCATTGGGGTTGTTACCCGCGAGCTGGTTTGCCTGAATGGCAGCCCCCAACGCAACCACTTCGTCGGGATTCAAATTGGTCAGCGGTGCTTGATCAAAAAAATCTTTGACTGCTTTGCGAACTTGCGGCATGCGGGTTGAGCCACCGACCAGCACTACGCCCTTGATATCTTCTTTGGTAAGGGCAGCGTCGCGCAATGTTTTGCGCACGACAACCAATGTGCGTGCTGTCAACGCGGCAGAAGTATGCTCAAACTGCGTACGGTTCAGGGAAAGATCAATCGCACCCACCGACAAGTCAGCCTCTGCCGTAACAATTTCTTCGTCTGAAAGTGCCTCTTTACAGCGCCGCGCTTCTGCCATCAGAACAGCTTGGTCTTCGCCGCTGTACACCGTGAGTTCAGATGACGACACCAACCAGTCGGCCAGTGCACGGTCGTAATCATCGCCGCCCAGGGCGGAGTCGCCCCCAGTAGCCAAGACTTCAAAAACGCCTGCAGACAAGCGCAGTACCGAAATATCGAAAGTACCACCGCCCAAGTCATAAATAGCGTAAACGCCTTCTGATCCGTTGTCCAAGCCATAGGCAATGGCCGCAGCGGTCGGCTCATTAATCAGCCGTAAAACATTCAGCCCGGCTAGCTGTGCCGCGTCTTTAGTGGCTTGGCGTTGGGCATCATCAAAATAGGCAGGCACCGTGATGACTGCACCAAAAACATCGTCGTTAAAGCTGTCTTCCGCACGAAAACGCAGTGTTACCAAAATCTCGGCGCTCACTTCTACCGGGCTTTTGGCCCCCGCAATCGTACGCACCTGCACCATGCCAGGTGCATCGACCAAGGCATAGGGCAACTTGTCAGCCTGTACTAG
>JBJOLD010000314.1:0-4566 GCA_046045765.1 Pseudomonadota bacterium
CAATTGCTCTTTTAGTTTATTTTTTAGTCGCATTAACTTTGGCCAGGGCGTATTGAATTCTGCGTTGGAGACTGCACCAATACCATGTTCCATGGTAATCGTACGCACATGGCGACTTTCAAACCCCATTAACTGACCACCATCGAACACTAGCAAGTTAAATGGGTTGTAGTTGTGTGCTTGCTTGGATAACGTATCTAAGTAGTCCTTCGCACTCAAGCTACTTTGTAAAAATGAGGTCACCAATTCACCACGGGACTTAGTATCGGTGCGTTGTTGTTCACTAGAGCGGTAGTTGGTGACACTTGCAAATCTACCTTGCGCATTGATTCCCAGCCAAGTGCCACCGGCTTGCATATCTTGCCCACCCCATACCTTTATACCTTGGTCAGCCATGGGCCATTGACGCAAAGTACGCGTAGGTCGTGCGTAATATTCGTCACGGTTTGACAAAATCAGCAGTGGTGTTGGGCTATCGGGTTGCCAATTCCAGGCGATTAGACACATGCGAGTCGATCCTTCAATTCACAGCTAATGCTGTTTTGTTCAAAACTTTGCGCAATACAAAGCTGGAATGCACCCCAGTAACACCTTCAATACGGGTAACTCTGTTTAGTAGCAAGTTTTGATAGTGGTCCATATCACGCACAACTACTTTAAGCTGGTAATCTGCATCTTGTCCCGTAATTAGCAGGCACTCTAATACTTCGGGCAACAGGCCAATGCTAGTTTCGAAATTTTCAAATCGCTCTGGCGTATGCCGATCCATCGAAATATGGACCAATGCCATCAGACTTAAGCCGAGCTTTTTAGCATCCAACAACGCTCTGTAGCCCATTATGAGCCCCGACTCTTCTAGCGCGCGCACACGCCGTAGGCAAGGTGATGGCGATAAACCTATCCGGTCTGCTAGCTCTTGGTTATTAACGCGTCCATCTGTTTGAAGAATTTCTAGAATTTGCTGGTCATAGCGATCAATATGCATATATGCCAAATTTTAAGCGAATAGAAGCAGATATTGCCAAAAATGGTTATTTTTATGGCAAAAAAGCAATAGTCTGCTGCCACCCTGAACTTACACTAAATGCATCTGTTGAACACCTAACAAACAGTAAACAGCAGCGAAAGCTATCCGCCTACACTGCGCAAATTAGCCTCACGAGGGCTGAAGTTGCGAGACAAAAACAAGACCCCGGTCGCGTATCTGCCCCGGGGTCGCGTCTTTTGAGGGATAGGTTCATACTGTGGACATGACCAAAGCAACCCACATTAGCGGTGGTTTACCGCATGAGTCCCGCTTGACGCAGGCCCTTCGCGCCCTCTTAAATCGCCAGCGTGTGGCTGCGTTGGGAACGCTGGATGCGGACGGCCACCCGTTTGTGTCCATGGTGCCTTTTGCTATCGACAATCGTTCCGGTACGTTTGTCATTCACGTTAGTAGCTTAGCGCCACATACGCATAACTTACAGGCGTCGCCTAAAGTGTCGGTGATGGTAATGCAATCAGAGGTAGTTGGCGAGATGGTGCATGCATTGCCCCGCGTCACGCTAGAAGGCACAGCAGCAATTATTCCAACCGATAGTCCCATGTGGCAAAGTGCCCGTACCGCCTATTTGAAGCGCTTTCCTGAGGCGAAACCCATGACAGAGCTAGGTGACTTTCGGTTTGTGGATATAGATTTGGAAAGTGCTCACCAAGTGGCAGGCTTCGGTGCTGTGCGAACGTGGGATGCCGATGCACTGGCACAGGTTATGCGACCGAGCGAGAGTTAATTCTCTAAAAACTCTACGACCATGCGAGCAATGTGCTCGCCTTCATGGCCTTGTTCCAAACTTTGGCGGCTAGAAGCGTATTTCTCCTCCCCCAGTATCTCGCGCCGCCGCTCGATCAGCTTGGCACTCAGGCCCACCTCAAACTCGGGGTGTGGCTGAATACAAAACACGACATTACCCACGGTAAATGAGGCTACTGGGCAAAAATCGCTGCTGGCGACCAGTTGCGCGCCTTCAGGCAGCTCAAATACCTGGTCTTGGTGGCTGGCCAGCAAGGCAATTTCTGTACGCTGTTCAGATAGCGGCAAGTCCGGCCGGTGCCAGTTATACGTCATCCGGCCGGCGCCCCAACCCTGCGGCGCGCGGCCTACCTGGGCACCCATGCATAGCGCAATCAGTTGGTGCCCAAAGCACACGCCCACCATCTTTTTGCGCTGCTCCAGCAGCTGGGTGACTTGCCTGCGCAGCTCGACCACCCAGGCATCGTCCGAGAACGAGTCGGCCCGGCTGCCCGTAAGCAGCACCGCGTCATAGTCTTCATATGACGCTGGATATTCGCCGCGCATCGCATTGAAAATATCTATCTGCCACTGCGCACCCACGCCCTCAAATAAGCGCACAAACATGGGCCCGAAACCGGTGTAAGCCTGCGCCAGCTCCCCTTCCAGAATGTCGTTTTCAAGAATGCAGAGTTTCATGGTGCTACAACTTTAATAGCTGATTACGCAGATTGTGCAGGGGCTGCGGGTCTATTTTGCAAAAAAACACGCCGTGCGCGCACAGCCGCAGCCAGTTGCTCCAGCACAGGCACGGTTTGTGCCATGCTGATACAAGCATCGGTCACGCTCACGCCATGCTGCAGTGGTGTACCGGGCTGGATGTCCTGGCGGCCCTCCTGCAGGTGGCTCTCAATCATGATGCCGGTAATGCGCGCATTACCCGCTTCAATCTGCGCGGCCACTTCGCCGGCCACCACAATCTGGCGCGCGTGCTGCTTGCTGCTGTTGGCGTGGCTCACGTCAATCATCACCTGCTCTCGCAGGCCTGCGGCCTTGAGCAGGCTGCAGGCGGCATCCACATCGGCCTTGCTGTAGTTGGGCGCTTTGCCGCCGCGCAGAATCACATGGCAATCGTCGTTGCCGCGTGTCTCGAAAATCGCGGCCTGGCCCATTTTGGTCATGCCCATGAAGGCGTGCGCGGCCTGTGCGGCCTGAATGGCGTCGGTGGCCACCTTGATGCCGCCGTCTGTGCCGTTTTTGAAGCCCACCGGGCACGACAGGCCGCTGGCCAATTGACGGTGGCTTTGGCTCTCGGTGGTGCGCGCGCCGATGGCGCCCCAGCTGACCAGCTCGCTGATGAATTGGGGGCTGAGCAAATCCAGAAACTCGGTGCCCACGGGCAGGCCCACCTCCAGTACCTCCAGCAGCAGGCGGCGCGCCATCTCTAGCCCTTCATTGATGGCAAAGCTGTCGTCCAGATGCGGGTCGTTGATGTAGCCCTTCCAGCCCACGGTGGTGCGGGGTTTTTCAAAGTACACGCGCATCACCACCAGCAAATCATCCTGCAAGGCATCGGCCTGCGTTTTGAGCTGGCGCGCATATTCCATGGCCTGCGCGTGGTCGTGAATGGAGCACGGCCCCACCACCACCACCAGCCGGTCGTCCTGCCCGTGCAGCACACGCGAGATGGCAGCGCGGCTGCTCTCCACCAACGCCTGCGCCGCATCGGGCACGGGCAGCTTTTCTTCCAGCAGCGCCGGGGTAATAAGCGGGCGCACCGCGCCGATGCGCACATCGTCAATGCGCGTAGTGTCGTGGGTGGTCAGGGCGGCAATTTTGGAGCTGGTCATACTATGAATTTAATAGCTGCTTACGCATGTTGGGCGGGCGCTGGGAGCCTGTTTGATCGCTATTTTAATAGCGATCAAACCAACCCGTGCAACGCCATCACCTCCCGCCAAGACTCCAGCTTGCGCTCGAAGCTCCAACTAGCGTTGGCTGGGCTGGTGCTAGGTAGCTTGTATACCGGCACGCCCAAGGTTTGGGTGTGCCGAGCGTGCTTGAAGCTTTCACCGCCGTTATGGGCTATGGCTGCCAGTTGCGGCAGCTGCAGGGCGGCGATTTTGTTCGGCACGGCGTTGCGGATGGCACTGTCCAAGCTGCCAACGCGCTCACAGCTAGCGTAAACGTCCCACAGGCCTAAGCCGTGCTTCAGCAGCCAGTCGCTACGGCTTATATAGCTTGCTTCGCTTATTCCACGAGGGCGATCGGGCCAAATGGCTTCCAAAATGCGCCAAAAATGGTTTTGAGGGTGGCCATAATATTGCTGCGCCTGTAGCGACCGCACTCCTGGAAAGCTGCCCAGAATTAGCATCCGCGTGCTGGCTGACACCAACGGTGCCAAACCACTGAGCATGAGCGCAGTCATGCGGGTTTGCTCAGTGCTTATTTGATGCTCAGTGCTTTGCGGGCCTGCTCAATCCCGCCCACGTTTTCAGCTTTGCTGTAGCCCATGGTTTTCAATGTGTTCATCGCTATGCCGGAGCGCCGGCCGGAACGGCAGTACAAGATGACGCGGTCATTTTTACCCACGCCAGCTTGGGCGATGTCTCGGGCGATTACCTCATGGTCAATATTGATGGCTCCCGCAATGTGGTCTGCCGCAAACTCTGCCGGGGTGCGCACATCAATGATGACGTCTTTAGCCACGGCGCTTAGGGCGGCAGCGGCAAGAATCAAGCTGGTAACTAGTGTTTTCATGGGAATTTCTTGGTGGATAAACAGTGGTTCACTGC
>JBJOLD010000327.1:0-11987 GCA_046045765.1 Pseudomonadota bacterium
TGCATCTGCAGCGTGCTGAAGTAGGCAAAAGCATCGCGCAGCGTGGCGTGGCTGATCTCGTAAATGGCGCGGGCCTGATCGCCTTCGCCGATCTTCACGTTGCGCGCCTCAATGCGCAAGCGCGAACCTTTGCAGTCCGGGCAATGCTGGGTGCTGCGCAGGCGGGCCAAGTCTTCGCGTACCAGCGCGGAGTCGGTCTCCCGGTAGCGGCGCTGCATGTTGGGGATGATGCCCTCAAACGGGTGCTTCTTCGCCAGCTTTTTACCTTCAGACGTGCCCGAATCCACTACATAGCTGAACTTGATTTCTTCCTCGCCCGAGCCAAACAGAATGGCGTGCTGAATCGCTTCGGGCAGCGCGTCGAACGGCTGGTCTGCATCAAATTTGTAATGCTTGGCAAGGCACTCCACCATGCTGAAGTAGTAGCCATTGCGCCGGTCCCAGCCCTTGATGGCACCGCTGGCCAGACTGAGCGTGGGGAATGCCACTACGCGGGCGGGGTCGAAAAAGTCTTGCTGGCCCAGGCCGTCGCAGCTGGGGCACGCGCCCACCGGCGAGTTGAATGAGAAC
The DNA here is from genome assembly GCA_046045765.1 of Pseudomonadota bacterium. Lineage (GTDB taxonomy): Bacteria > Pseudomonadota > Gammaproteobacteria > Burkholderiales > Burkholderiaceae_C > Allorhodoferax. The sequence continues at coordinate 571 of JBJOLD010000327.1, forward strand.
AGACGCGGCTCCAGCTCGCTAATGGAATAGCTGCACACCGGGCATGAGAATTTGGCGTTAAATAAATGCTCTTTGGGGTTGTAGCGCCCGTCGGCATTGCGTAAGCCGCTATCATTTTTGATGGTTGTGGCGTCCGTCATTTCCAGTGCAATGGCCCGGCCATTGGCCAGTCGCAGGGCCGCTTCAAAACTTTCGGCCAGGCGCTGCTTCATGTCAACACGCACCTTGATGCGGTCCACCACCACATCGATGTCATGCTTCTCGGTCTTCTTGAGCTTGGGCAGGTTATCAAACTCAAAGGTCTCGCCGTTGATGCGAAAGCGCACATAGCCCTGGGCCTGCATGTCGGCAAACACATCCAGAAACTCGCCTTTTTTCTCACGCGCCAGTGGGGCCAAAATCATCAGGCGGGTGTCTTCGGGTAAAGCCAGCGCAGCGTCTACCATTTGGCTCACCGTTTGGCTTTTCAGTGCCAGACCGTGCTCGGGGCAGTGCGGCGTGCCTGCGCGGGCAAACAACAGCCGCAGGTAGTCATGAATCTCGGTCACCGTGCCCACGGTGGAGCGCGGGTTGTGGCTGGTGGCTTTTTGCTCGATGCTGATGGCGGGCGACAGGCCCTCAATCATGTCCACATCGGGCTTGTCCATCATCTGCAAAAACTGGCGCGCGTAGGTGCTCAGGCTCTCTACATAGCGGCGCTGGCCTTCGGCGTACAGCGTGTCAAACGCCAGGCTGGACTTGCCCGACCCGCTTAACCCCGTAATCACCACCAACTGGTTGCGTGGGATGTCGATGTCGATATTTTTCAGGTTGTGCGTGCGCGCACCCCGGATGCTGATGTTTTGCTGCTGCAAAGCACGCGCAAGGTAGGTGCCGTCGGTGGGTGTTGTCAAGGTAGTGGCCGGTTAAGGGAAACCCATCATGATAGTAAAGATGCGGGACAATTACAGTCCGCTGCCCATTGGGGCGTGAATATTCCACCTTGCGAGTTAATACTTTGTCCGCTGACACCCCGGTAGCCCCCGCTCCCCACGCCATGAATGCCCAAGAAAAGCGCTCGGCAGCCTCCTTGGCGCTGATTTTTGCGCTGCGCATGCTGGGCCTGTTTTTGGTTTTGCCCGTGTTTGCGCTAGAAGCCCGCAAATATCCCGGTGGAGATGACCCCGCATTGGTGGGGCTGGCCATGGGCATGTATGGCCTGACCCAAGGTTTTTTGCAAATACCCTTTGGCATTGCGTCGGACCGCATCGGGCGCAAGCCAGTCATGGTGGTGGGATTGGTCATGTTTGCCATCGGCAGCGGGGTGGCTGCCTTGGCCCCCACCATGGGCTGGCTGATTGCAGGGCGGGCCATTCAGGGCTCGGGCGCCATATCGGCAGCAGTCACCGCACTGTTGGCAGACCAAACGCGTGATGCAGTGCGAACCAAAGCCATGGCGCTGGTGGGGGCCAGCATTGGGCTGATGTTTGCGGTCTCGCTGGTGCTGTCGCCCTTGCTGGCTTCGGTGGTGGGGTTGAGCGGGCTCTTTGCCGTGACTTGTGCTTTGGCGCTGGGCGGTATTGCCGTGGTGCTGTGGTGGGTGCCGCCCGAGCCCCCCAAAGCTGCGTTGCAGCAGCGCAACAGCGCTTGGGCCGATTTGAGCACGGTGCTGCGCCACCCGGCCCTCTTACGGCTGGACTTTGGTGTGTTCGTATTACACGCGGTTCAGTTGGCCATGTGGGTGGCCCTGCCCGCCATGCTAGTGCAAGCGGGGTTGGGTAAAGATCACCATTGGTGGGTGTATTTGCCAGCCGTGTTGGCGTCGTTTTTTGTGATGGGCGCGACGTTGTTTCCGTTGGAGAAGCGTGGGTACCTTCGGGCGGTGTTTTTAAGTGCCGTGGGCTTGATTGCTTTGGTGCAACTGGGCTTGTTGTTTGCCGCGCAAAGCAACCCGTCTATTGGCGTTTTGGCAGTGTGGTTGTTTGTGTTCTTTTGCGGCTTTAACGTGCTGGAAGCCAGCCAGCCCAGCATGGCCTCACGCATCGCGCCAGCGCAGGTGCGCGGCACTGCACTGGGGGTGTACAACACACTGCAGTCACTCGGTTTTTTTGCTGGCGGGCTTGTGGGTGGTGCGCTGGTGAAGGGTTTCGGGCCGCAAGGTTTGTTTTTGACCTGCGCCGCTGCCATGTTGACCTGGCTGGCCGTGGCGTGGCCCATGCGTGCGCCGGTGGTTGCTACTGCACCGCAAGCCGCGGCAAACGCAGGATAATCAGCCGCTATATCTGGAGAAAACCATGGCATCCGTGAACAAAGTTATTTTGGTCGGCAATTGCGGCCGCGACCCCGAAATCCGCTACCTGCCTTCGGGCCAAGCGGTTGCCAATGTGAGCGTGGCCACCAGTAGCCGCCGCAAAGACCGCAATACCGGCGAAACCGTAGAAGACACCCAGTGGCACCGCGTCACCTTTTACGACCGACTGGCTGAGATCGCTGGCGAATACGTTAAAAAAGGCCGCCCCATTTACGTGGAGGGCCGCCTTAAGTACGGCAAGTACATCGACCAAGCTGGCGTGGAAAAAAGCACTGTGGACATCGTTGCTACCGAACTGCAATTGCTAGGTGGCCGCGAAGGCATGGGCGGCCCAGGCGATGGTGGCGATGAAGGCGGTGCACCACCCCCTCCACGTCGCCCGATGGCTCCACCCCCCCGCATGGCAGCGCCAGCGCCCGCACCACGTCAAGCACCCGCACCTCGCCCTGCGAGTGGGTTCGATGATATGGATGACGATATTCCTTTTTGATTTTCATTGGCTGCCCTCAAGCAGCGACGCTTTTTAGTCAAAAAACGACCGCATGACGGTCGTTTTTTTGGCGGCGATAAGTCGGTCGCGATTGATACTGCACGGGGTATGCAATATACTACCCAGGGTATATATGAAACCAACTATGAAATCAACTTACGCGCTGACAGGAATGCAAATTACCGCCAATGGTGTGATGAGCGCGGTTTTGGCGGTCGTTGCTCTGCTGACGCCGGCAATTCAGGCTTGGGGGCAGTCATCATTCGTTCCTACAACCGTAGTTCGTCTCAAGGCAATTGGCGCGAGAGTTGAGTTGGATGGCGTTGTAGAGGCGGTACGCCAAACAGTTGTTTCTGCTCAAGCTTCGGGGGCACTTGTGAGCGTGCTGGTCAAAGCCGGCGACAAGGTTAAAGCAGGGCAGTTGCTAGCCGTGATTGACGGTCGAGAGGCTGCTGCAAGCACCCAGCGCATGCAGGCCCAAGTCAGCCAGGCTGAAGCCGAGTTGCACAACGCAAAAGTCAATTGGGAAAGAAGCCAAGACTTGCAGTCCAAAGGGTTTGTAAGCAAGGCTGCAATGGACAGTGCCAATGCGCAGTACGGAAGTGCATCAGCAGTGCGTGATCAGGCCGTGGCAGCGTATCGGCAAACTGTAATTTTTCAAGGTTTTACGCGCGTACTTGCGCCGTTTGACGGCTGGGTGTTGCAGGCTCATGCCCAAGCGGGCGATTTGGCGCTACCCGGTAAGCCGCTGCTGACTGTTTATGCGCCGCAGCCACTGCGTGCAGCGGTTCAGGTGCCTGCATCGCTCGGTCAAGCTGCCAGGTTGGCAACTCACACCACATTGACTGCGGATACAAGTCAAAACAAAGTGCTTGTAATTACGCCACTCAATCACACCATCGTTCCCGCAGCAGACCCTGTATCGCAGACGACTGAATGGCGCTTCGAGTTACCGTTAAAAGAGGCTGCAAATTTATTGCCAGGCCAACACCTGCATGTGCAGTTTCTGCAAGCGCAAGCAGGAGGTGCTGAAAAAGTGGTGGTGCCTGTGGGTGCCGTGGTGCGCAGAGGTGAGTTAACTGCGGTATACGTGGTTATAGGGCAAGCTTTTTCGTTGCGCGCCATCCGACTCGGCGGCCACTCTACCAATGACACTATTGAAGTGGTTGCCGGATTAAGCGCCGGAGAAGTAATTGCACTAGACCCCATACGGGCCGGATTTGCCAACGCACAGCCTGCTAAACCGTTGGAGTGAGCAAAAAAATGCGCTCACAAACTGTATTGGGGATATCGGGCCGCATTGCTGCTGCATTCCAGGCAAATGCCTTGACGCCTCTGCTGGCGCTTGTTGCGTTGCTATTGGGCTTCTTTGCTGTAATAGTTACGCCCCGCGAAGAGGAGCCACAAATCAACGTCACGATGGCAAACGTATTGATTCCATTTCCTGGGGCTAGCAGCGTTGATGTGCAAAACATGGTTGCACGACCTGCCGAACAGGTGCTGAGTCAAATCGCTGGCATAGAGCACACCTACTCCGTAGCGCGTCCCGGCATGGCTGTATTGACCGTGCAATTCAAGGTGGGTGTGCTCCACTCAGAGGCATTGGTGCGTTTATTTGATGTACTCAATGCAAATCAAGACTGGTTACCTCGCGATCTGGGTACGTTGGCACCCATCATCAAGCCAAAGGGTATTGATGATGTTCCAGTGGTGGCAGTTACGCTATGGGCTAAGAATAGCCAAGCGGCGGTTGATTTAGAAACTGTGGCGCATGCTATTGAGGTCGAAATTAAATCGGTAGCCGGTGTTCGTGAGGTGCAAACCATTGGCGGACCAGGTCGGTCTATTCAGGTAAGTTTGGACCCCACGCGCATGCGCGAGCGAAGCGTTGATGTTTTGGCGTTGAAACGCAGCCTTGCTGCGGCTAATTTTGGTATGCCTGCAGGAGCCATCATCGACCCACTGGCGCAAACTACTGGCCCCCACACAGTAGCGGTTGATGCAGGTGAATTTCTGCGAAACGTAGACGATGTGGGCGACTTGGTCGTCGGTGTTAGTCTGGGTAAACCCATATTCTTACGGGACGTAGCGCAAATATCTTTGGGTGCACAGCAAGTTCAGCGATACGTCGCGTTTACCGCGGGTGCGGCTATGTCCGATACCGGCGCCAACGCCATCAAAACCGGACAGTCATTTCCTGCTGTCACGATTCAAGTAACTAAAAAGCCTGGTGAGAACGCTGTGGCTGTTTCTAGTGCGGTGCGCGCACGGTTGGACACACTGCGAAACACCGTTATTCCATCTGATGTAGAGGCCACCATCACCCGCGACTACGGAGAGACAGCCGCTGAAAAAGCCAATAAGCTGATTCAAAAACTGGCTTTTGCCACAGGCTCCGTCATTCTGCTAGTGGGCCTGGCGCTGGGCCGCAGAGAGGCGCTTATCGTCGGAGCAGCAGTGATTTTGACGCTTACCTCCACGCTCTTTGCTTCATGGGCATGGGGCTTTACGCTTAACCGGGTGAGCCTGTTTGCACTGATTTTTTCTATTGGTATCTTGGTGGACGACGCTATCGTGGTGGTCGAAAACATCCACCGCCATCAGCAACTTACGCCTGATGATGCGTTGAAAAACATCATTCCGCGCGCGGTGGATGAGGTGGGCGGCCCCACCATCCTGGCGACGCTTACCGTCATTGCTGCGCTTTTACCCATGGCCTTTGTCAGTGGATTGATGGGGCCATACATGAGCCCTATACCGATCAACTCCAGTTTGGGCATGGCAATCTCGCTGGCCATAGCCTTTACTGTCACGCCCTGGCTCGCTCTTAAGTTCATGCGCGAGCATCGCGCTGCGTCTGGCCACTCGCCTGTGGGCAACAGCGCGACAGAGGGTACAAAAACCCACCGGTTTTTTAACGCTGTATTAACGCCGCTGCTCAACAGTGCACGTAAGCGGTGGCTGCTTTTTGCGGGCATTCTGGCTGCTCTGGTGTTGTCGGTTGGGCTTGTACTGGTGCAGTGGGTCGTGCTCAAGATGCTGCCTTTTGATAACAAAAGCGAGTTTCAGGTTGTAGTGGATATGCCAGCAGGCACTCCGCTCGAGGAAACATCTACCGCGTTGCAGGCCTTGGGCGCATACCTTGCCCACCAACCTGAAGTGGTACATCTCCAAACCTACGCAGGAACTGCTTCGCCTATTACTTTCAACGGTCTGGTTCGCCAGTACTATTTACGCGCTGACGCTGAACAAGGCGACTTGCAAGTCACCCTGGTAGACAAGCACCAACGCAGCGATAAGAGCCACGCCATTGCCCAGCGAATGCGCACAGCGTTAGAAGAGATTGCTTTGGTACACCATGCGCGTGTCAAAGTGGTGGAAGTACCGCCTGGCCCGCCAGTCATGTCGCCATTGGTTGCTGAGGTGTATGGTCCTGACGAAGCGGGACGTCAAAAATTAGTATCAAAAATTGCGCACTCTTTCACTGAAACGCCCGATATCGTTGGAGTGGACACCAGCCTGCGCGAAGATGCTGCGCGTGTCTTCTTGCGCGTGCGTCGTCAGCGTGCCGAATCACTGGGGATTGCTGTTGCGGCGGTTGCGCAAACCGTGTCCACGGCACTTGCAGGGGCTGATGCAGCTTACTTGCATGACGGACAGTCTAAGTACCCTGTGCCAGTTCGCCTACAGCTACCACTAGAAAAACAGGTGGGCTTGGACGCCATCTTGGCTTTGCCCATGCGCGCTGCAAATGGGCAATTGGTGCCCTTGTCAGAGTTGGTGGAGGTCGAGCGCGGCATTATTGACAAACCACTGTTCACCAAAGACTTGCACGGTGTTGGCTATGTCTACGGCGATATGGCGGGCAAGCTAGATTCGCCGTTGTATGGACTATTTGCCATTCGTTCCAAGATAAGTGAGATTACAAAAAATCAATCCGACACCGTTGGCGAATACTGGATTCACCAACCCACTGACACCTATCGGCAGTACGCCGTTAAGTGGGATGGTGAATCACAAATTACCTACGACACATTCCGTGACATGGGTGCTGCCTACGGTGTCGGCTTGATCCTGATTTACTTGCTGGTGGTGGCGCAGTTCAAGAGTTACCTCACGCCCCTGGTCATCATGGCCCCCATTCCGCTGACCATCATTGGCGTGATGCCAGGCCATGCACTGTTGGGCGCTCAGTTCACGGCCACCAGCATGATCGGCATGATCGCGCTTGCCGGCATCATCGTTCGCAATTCCATATTGCTGGTGGACTTTATCGAACTGCAGGTGCGACAGGGCGTTGTGTTCAAGGACGCCGTTTTGCAGTCGGCTATTGTGCGTGCCCAGCCTATTGCGCTGACAGGACTTGCAGCCATGATCGGTGCTTTCTTTATTTTGGACGACCCCATTTTTAATGGCTTAGCCATAGCGCTCATATTTGGTATTTTGGTGTCTACCTTACTTACCTTGGTGGTTATACCGGTCCTGTATTACGCGCTGTACCGCAGGCAAATGGAATTGCATGCAGACACCGCCGTGGCGACCATCTCTTAACTTCTTGGAAAAAATATGACCGTAGAACGCTATATCCACCTGTTTGCAGGCACTTTTATTCTCTTGTCTTTGGCCCTGGGCGTGCAGGGCAGTCCACTGTTTGTATCGCAGTGGTGGTTGGCATTTACCGCTTTTGTCGGTGCCAACTTGTTTCAGTTTGGCATTACCGATGCGTGCCCCATGGGCTGGATACTCAAAAAGATGGGTGTGCCTGAGTCAAAGGTTGCATGTAGCCGTTGATGCGCTAAAGCGCATGGGCGGACGCGATCACACCGCCACCCAGACATACTTCGCCGTCATACACCACGGCAGACTGCCCCGGCGTGACCGCCCACTGCGGCTGATCAAACCGCAATGAAAATGCGGAGTCATTGAGGCCCCTTAAGCCTCCCGCATTACCCACGCTGCAGGCGGCGTCGGCTTGGCGATAGCGCGTTTTGGCAGCCACCACACCATTCAGCGGGGCATAACCGGCGACCCAACTCGCATCTTGTGCGTCTAGAGCCATGGACTGTAGCCAAGGGTGGTCATGCCCCTGGACAACCCACAGTGTGTTGCCCTGCATGTCTTTGCGGGCTACAAACCAAGGCGCGTGGTCGCCACCGCCCTTTTGAGCCCCCTTGGCTTTCAGGCCGCCAATACCCAAGCCTTGTCGCTGGCCCAGGGTGTAAAACGACAACCCCACGTGCTCGCCGATGGTCTGGCCCTTGGCATTTTTAATAGGCCCCGGCTCTTTAGAGATATAGCGGTTTAAAAACTCGCGGAATGGTCGCTCACCAATAAAGCAAATACCGGTGGAGTCTTTCTTTTTGGCGTTGGGCAGTTTCATGTCTTCGGCAATGCGCCGCACTTCCGTCTTGTGCAACTCGCCCACCGGGAACAAGGTTTTAGACAATTGCGCCTGGTTGAGGCGGTGCAAGAAGTAGCTTTGGTCTTTGGCAGGGTCCAGCCCTTTGAGCAACTCGTAGCGCGGGCCCGTGTTGCCTGCCACGCTGCGCACGCGGGCGTAATGCCCCGTGGCAATCTTCTCGGCGCCCAAGCGCATGGCGTGGTCTAAAAAAGCTTTGAACTTGATTTCGGCGTTGCACAGAATGTCGGGGTTAGGCGTGCGGCCGGCCTGGTATTCACGCAAGAATTCGGCGAACACGCGGTCTTTGTAGTTGGACGCGAAGTTCACGTGTTCAATCTCAATGCCGATCACGTCGGCCACGGCGGCGGCATCTACAAAGTCGATGTTGGACGAGCAGTATTCGCTGTCGTCATCGTCTTCCCAGTTTTTCATGAAGATGCCCACCACCTCATGCCCTTGTTGCTTGAGCAGGTGCGCGGTAACGGCGGAGTCCACCCCGCCACTGAGTCCGACGACGATTCGTTGCTTTGTCATAGCCACTATTTTACCCTTGGAAGAAGCTCGAAAGTTTATACAAAATAGGCCTCAAAGCCACGTGGAATATGCGTAAGCAGCTATTATTAGCATAGCAAAACTACTTGCGCGACATCAGTGCAGTACGCAAGTGATCGTAAAAAACCTGCGATGGCGCGCTCAGTGTCGCCCCATGGCGGGTGGCTAGGCCCAATTGGCGCGCAACGGCGGGCTCATGCAATGTCACCCCTACCAGCGAAGTGTGGGTGCTGGGCAGCGCCAGCCGCGGCACGGCGGCCAGGCCTAGTCCCGCTTCCACCATACCCAACAGGGTGGCAATGTGGCTTACTTCAAACACATAACTCGGGTTGTGGCCGGCTTTGGCAAGGGCATCGTCCAGCAACTGGCGGTTACCGCTGGAGCGGGCTACGGAAATCAGGCGCTCGCCGCCCAAATCGTTCCAAGACAGTGACTTGCGTTTGGCCCATGGGTGGTTGCCGGGCATGGCCAGCACAAAGGGGTCGGTGTGAATGGGCTCAAAGTCCACGCCCGGAATTTGGCTACCCATAAAGCTGATGCCAAAGTCGCACTCGCCCGTGGCGACGCTGTTCAGCGTTTGCCCGGCGGCTTCGTCGATCACGCGGATGCGTATGGCGGGGTAGCGCTCAGAAAACGTGCGCACGGCAGACGGCAAAAAGTGAATCGCTGCGGACGGCACACAGGCCACAGTGACGCGCCCCACGCGGCTGCCAGCAATGTCATCGATGCCCAGCATGGCTGCCTCTAGGTCGTCCAGCGCCGTGCGTGCACGCTCCAGAAACACGCGGCCCAGCGTGGTGAGCTCGACTTCCCGCGTAGTGCGGTTGAACAGTCGCGCACCCAAAATGGTTTCTAGCTTGTCGATGCGACGGCTCAGTGCAGGGGCAGACAGGTGAATGTGCTCCGCGGCCTCGCGAAAGCTGCCGCGGTCCGCAACTGCAACAAAGGCTTGCAGTTGCTGTAGATCAAAATTAATGCGCGCCATGCACTAATCGTATCAAAAGTTGCACTTAACAGAACTGGTGTGCTCCAGCATCATCCGCTCCCATAACAACACCGGAGACATGCATGACTGCACACGCATCTGAAAAGGCCGCCCCACGCCGCATCGCATTAGCCGCCAGCGTATTGCTGATGGCAGCATTCGCGGCGCAAGCGCAGGCGTGGCCCGAAAAGAGCATCACCATCGTCGTACCCACGGCGGCAGGCGGCGCCAATGACGCCATGGCGCGCATCATTGGGCAGGGGTTGTCCACTCGCCTGGGCAAGCCGGTCATCGTCGATAACAAAGCCGGGGCCAATGGCGCTATCGCCGCCGAATTTGTGGCCCGTGCGGTGCCAGATGGGCACACCATCATGTTTGGCTACATTGCCACGCATGGCATCAACCCAGCATTGCAAAAGCTCAAGTACGACCCGGTGGCTGACTTCGAAGCCATTGGCATGGTGGCCGCGTCGCCGACCGTGATGGTGATTAACAGTGCGATTCCGGCCAAAAACGTCAAAGAGCTGGTGCAACTGATCAAGGCCAAACCCGATGCCTACAGCTACGCCACCGCGGGCAATGGCACCGCACCGCACATCACGGGTGAGTTGTTCAACCTGTCCACCGGGTTGAATGTGGTGAATGTTCCCTACAAGGGGTCCGCCCCTGCTGTCGTGGACACCATAGCGGGCAACACGCAGTACATGTTCCCAAGCCTGTTCACTGCCTACCCGCAGGTCAAGGGCGGCAAGCTCAAGGCCATTGGCATCGCGGGCGAAAAGCGCTCGCGCGTCATGCCTGACGTGCCCACACTGGCAGAGCAAGGCGTTGCCAATGTCAATATGGCGCAGTGGTACGCCATGTTTGCGCCCGCCAAAACACCCAAGGCCGTGATTGATCGCTTGAACAAAGAAATGAATGCCGTGCTCAACGACCCCGTAAATGAAAAGCGCATTGAAGACCAGGGCGCAGAAGTGGAAACGGGAACGCCCGAGCAACTGAAGTCATTTGTACAAAAAGAGGTCGGGCATTGGAAGGGAGTGGTGACTGCTGCAAAAATCAAGATTGAATAAGAATTCGATCGCTTCAAAACAAACACGGAATTACATTCATGAATTTGCAAGACTGGGTTGGACGTAGCGAGACGGTGGGGGACATTGCCACAGCAACGCCCTATGCTGCACTGTCTGCAACATTGGACTGGCCAGCAGATGCAGGGCCACAGCGTCCTGCCGCAGGCACAGCGCTACCGTATCTTTGGCACTGGCTGTATTTTTTGCCAATCTATGCCCAGTCAGAAATAGGTGCGGACGGCCACGCCAAACGTGGTGGATTTTTGCCTCCGGTGCCACTACCACGCCGCATGTGGGCAGGCAGTGATTTTCAGTTTCACGAGCCCCTGCGGGTGGGAGACGCCTTGGCGCGTACGTCGACCATCATCGACGTCAAAGAAAAATCAGGCCGCACAGGTAACCTTATTTTTGTGAAGGTGCGCCACGAAATTCGGCGCAATGGCGCTAGTGAGGTTGCGCTCACTGAGCACCACAACATCGTCTACCGCGATGCGGCCAAGCCTGACGATGTTGCGCCGCCGCCCGTGGCAGCACCCACTGAATCCGTGTGGCAACGCCCCATCGTTCCTGACGATGTGCTCTTGTTTCGCTACTCGGCGCTGACCTTTAACGGTCACCGCATTCAC
>JBJOLD010000328.1:0-3001 GCA_046045765.1 Pseudomonadota bacterium
GCCAGCGCCTTGACCACAATCAATGCCAGCACCGCTAAGATGATGACCATGATCATGAAGGTTCCGAACAAGGCGATGACACCGGGTATCGGTCCGAGTTCCGATTTGATCAGGTCGCCCAACGAGCGCCCATCGCGCCTGGTCGAAATAAAGAGCACGATGAAGTCCTGCACCGCACCGGCAAACACCACGCCGGCCAGAATCCACAGCATGCCGGGCAAGTAGCCCATTTGCGCGGCCAGCACAGGGCCGACCAGTGGGCCAGCCCCAGCAATTGCTGCGAAATGATGGCCGAAGAGCACAAACTTATTGGTCGGCACATAGTCCAGTCCATCGTTGTGACGCACGGCAGGAGTCGGGCGGCTGGCGTCCAGTGACAGCACGTGTTGACCGATAAACTGGCTGTAAAAACGATAGGCGATAAGGTATACCGCCAGCGCTGCCACCACCACCCACAGGGCATTGATGGTTTCGCCACGGTGCAGTGCGATGGTTGCCAAGGCGCTTGCGCCACCTAGGGCGATCAGCGCCCACAGGGCCTTGCGGGCCATCGGGGAGGGGTTAAAGGTGTCCATGGTCTCTTTGCCTTTTCATGTGTAACGGAATTGTGAAATGGCAGTCTAGCGCCGCCACTTATGCACCGCATCGGCGTGATTACAGGGCGTTTGTGCAGTGATTACGTAATGGTTTTCCCTTGGCATGAATGAGGCAAAATCGCTTGATGCGTACACACAGTTTCAGATGGCGATTCAACTTGCGTCTCAGGGCGATGGTGGTGGTGCTGGCGGCTGTGCCACTGTTGCTGGCGCTGTCTGCCGTGGTGTGGGTGGTGCGCCAGCAATCAAGCACGCTTGCACAAACCCAGATCGAAGCCATGCAACCGATTCTGTTGCAGGCGCGTAAGGATGAGTTGAAGCACTTCGTCCAAACCGGTCGACGTGCTGTGGCGCACATTTATGAAAATTCACAGCGTGACCCACATTCCCGACAACAAGCACTGGAGTTGTTGCGGCGCATGGACTTTGGCAACGACGACTACTTTTTTGTCTACGACCTGCAGGGCAATAGCCTGATGCACCCACGCCTGCCAGACTTTGAAGGCCACAGCCAGTGGGAGCTGCGCGACAGCTTGGGGGCACCAATCATCCAGCTGCTGATACAACAAGCCAAGGCGGGTGGCGGCTTTGTGGACTATATGTGGAATCGCCCGTCAACCGGACACGACGAGCACAAGCTGGGCTACGTGGAGCTGGTGCCTGAGTGGGGCTGGATCATAGGCACTGGCCTGTACCTAGACCACCTGCAGCAAGCACAAACACTCATCACACACTCCACGGCATTGGCGGTGCAGAAAACCCGCAACCGAATTCTCTTCATTGCCTCAGCCGCTTTGTTGCTGGTGGCCGCAGGTGGCCTGGCGCTGAACTTGTACGAGCAACGCACGGCAGATGCCAAATTGCGTGCCATGGCGCAAAAAGTGGTGCACACCCAAGAAGAAGAGCGCTCTCGTGTGGCCCGCGAGTTGCACGACGGCATCATCCAACAACTGGCGTCTGTGAAGTTCGCAGCCGAGTCGGCCTTGCTACAACTAGAACGCGGTGGCACCGAGGCTCCAGCCACATTGCGCCAGGGCGTTTCGCTGTTGCAAGACGTGGTGCGCGACGTGCGCAGCATCTCACACGACCTGCGCCCTATTTTGTTGGACGACATAGGCCTGTCTAGCGCCTTGGCGCAAATCGCCCGGGAGTATGGTGAGCGCACGGGCATACAGGTAGAAGCTCAGGTATCCGACTTGCCAATCATCCCCGAAGCCGTGGCCACAGCCTTGTTTCGCGTTGCTCAAGAGGCGATGGGCAATGTGGAAAAGCACGCGGGAGCACAGCACCTCAGCATGAGGCTGTTGTATAGCAAGGCTGGCCTGTGTTTGCAACTGGATGATGATGGCTGTGGTTTTGACGTTCAAGCTAGCCTGCGCCAGATCCGCTCGGGTCTGGGGTTGACGCACATGCGTGAGCGCATTGAGATGCTGGGTGGCCATTTCAGCATCACTTCGTCTCCTGGGGCGACCCGACTTAACGTCCAATTTCCACCCGCCACGTTGAAGCCATGAAGAACATACCCAACTCCAATCCCAGCTCCAGCTCCAACCGCAAGCCAATCCGCCTGCTCATCGTGGACGACCACCCCATCATGCGCAATAGCCTCAGCGTTCTTTTGGACAGCTACGGCCCGCCCATGCAGGTGGTCGCTCAGGCGGGCAGCGCTGAGGAAGCCTTGGTGCAGGCCGAGCAAAGCCAACCCGACATCGTGCTGACAGACCTGCAGATGAAACCCACCAGTGGCATTGAGCTGATACAGCAATTAAGCCAGCGCCAGCCCAGCATTCGCTACGTGGTGTTCACCGCTGGTGCGCAGGACGAACACATGCTGCAAGCCTTCGATGCTGGTGCGCAGGGCTTTGTGTTGAAGGAAGCGCAAGCGGGTGAACTTGTGCAAGCCATTCAGTCCGTCATGGGTGGCGCCACCCATTACCCTGCCAACTTGCAGCGCGCCCTAGAGCGCCGACAGAAACAACCGGCTCTGACCGCGCGTGAGACCAATGTGCTAGCCCTGGTCGCCGAGGGTCTGACCAGCAAAGCCATCGCACGTGCACTAGATATTGACCCCCGCACCGTTGACGCGCACCGGGCCAATATTCGCCAGCGCTTTGGTCTGGACAGCAGTGCGGCTTTGTTGCGCTTTGCGATGGACAACAGTGGCGTAAAAAAGTAAGCAGTCTTTGCGTGATTTGGACGAAACGGTGTCTGAAATTGCCGCGATTACTCCGCAGGGCGGAGATGCGGTGGTTGCAATGGGTTAAAACGTCTAATTTACACATAAAATACGCGCTATCCGGCGCATTTACTTCCTAAGCAGCTATAAATAAAATAGCATATTTTTAGTCGTCGTCATGCTAACGGCAAGCTATGACATCTAAATCAATGTCATCAACGGCGTAAAC
>JBJOLD010000350.1:0-7060 GCA_046045765.1 Pseudomonadota bacterium
CGGCGTGCCCGCCGGGGCTACCACGCCATACCACTGGTCGGCTTCAAAGTCTTTGTAGCCTGCTTCTGCCACGGTGGGCAGGTCTGGCAGCGCATCCACCCGCTGGGGGCTGGATACCGCCAGTGCGCGTAATTGGCCAGTTTTGATTTGGCCTATGACGGCCGGTGCACCGGTGAACAGCACCTGTATTTGTCCCCCTATGAGGTCGGTGACCGCAGGCGCGGAGCCACGGTAGGGGATGTGCACCATCGAGGTTTCGGTTCGTACCTTGAAGTATTCGGTGGCCAGGTTGGCGGCGCTGCCGTTGCCCCCGGAGCCATAGTTCAGTTGGCCCGGCTTCGATGTGGCCCAGGCCACCAGTTCTTTCACATTCTTAGCGGGCACCGAGGGGTGCACCACCAACACATTGGGCACACGCGCCACCCAGGCTACGGGGGTAAAACTTTTCACCGGGTCGTAGGGCAAGTTGGGGTAAAGCGATGGGTTCACCGCAAGTGTGCCAATGTGGCCCATCAGCAGCGTGTAGCCGTCAGCGCCGGCTTTGGCCACTTTGTCAGCGCCCAAAGCGCCACCTGCTCCTGGCACGTTGTCAATCACCACGGGCTGGCCCCAGGCTTCATTGAGCTTTTGGCCAATGGCGCGCGCCAAGATGTCGGTAGAGCCCCCTGGGGTAAACGGCACCACCAAACGAATGGGCTTGCTGGGGTAGGTTGCAGCCGCCTGCGCGCAGGCATTTTGTATGCCTAAAAGGCCTGTAGCCCCCGTACACAATGCGTAGACAGCTATCTTTTTTATAGTAATTGAAAGCATGATCAAGGTGTTCTTTGCGGTTAGGTTTCAATGGCTTTGAGCACCACTTGCTTGACTATATCCATAGCTTTCTTTTGCGTCTGCGTCGTGGGGCGGCGCGACGACCACACCAGCATCAGCTGGCTTTTGATACTGGGTGACTGAATGGCTTTGACGGAAAACGGGCTGGCGTTTTCAAAATTGCTCAGGGTGTAGCTGGGCAGCACGGCGTGGCCCATGCCTTCTTTGACCAGATTCAAAATGGCGTTGAGGCCGTCCACCTCCAAAATGACATTGGGGCGCTTGCCCACGCTCATTAGCTCGCCCTCCAGCAAAATCCGAAACGCGTTGGGGCGGCTGGGCAAGATCAGGGGCAGGTCCGCCACGTCGCTCAGGTTGACGGTTTGGGGTTTTGCGCTGGCCTTGCCCGATTTGCTGCTGGGCTTGTCAGCGGGGGAGATCAGGGACAACTCGTCTTCATGCAGGGTCGACATTTCCAAATCAGACGACTGCTCGGGGTTGTAGAGCACGGCCATGTCCAGATTGCCCACACGCAGCCCTTCGTGCATTAGCAGTGAAAAACCCTCGGTGAGCGTCAATTGCGCCTGGGGCAGGTGTTCTTTAAAAGCCTTGGCTAGCGGCACCGTAATCAGCTTGGACAGGCTGGGCGGCAGCCCTATGGAGACCTTGCCTGCCAGCGCGCCACGCGCCGCGCCCAGCTCTTCAATGGTGAGCGCCACCTGGTGCAAGATTCCCCGGCCATGCTCCAGTAGCAACTTGCCTGCCTCGGTGGGCACGGCACCGCGGCCATTGCGGGTAAGCAGGTTTTGCCGCAGCTCTACTTCCAGCAGGCGTATCTGTCGGCTCAGCGCAGGCTGCGCAATGTCCAGCGATATGGATGCACGGGTAAAGCTGCCCAGCTCTGCCACGCGCACAAAATATTCCAGTTGTTTCAGGTCCATAACGCGAGTGTTCTAGTATTTGCAAACTTTGAATAGCTGCCCAATCATTATGCCGATATTGAATAGCTGCTAGTGCCTGCCCACGCTTATCAAAGAGGCATGCCCGGCACAAAATCAGCGCATGCAAACGCCTGCCTCCACCACGTCCCAGCCCATCGTCGGCATATCGTCCATGGCCACGCGCCAGCTTTTGAGTGGGCTGACCGCCGAGTTCACGCAACAGCACGGTACAGCCGTGCGCATGGAGTCGGTCGGTGGTGTGGATGCCGCCAAGCGGGTGCAGGCGGGTGAGGCGTTCGACGTGGTCGTGTTGGCGTCGGACGCCATCGACAAGCTCATCGCTGCAGGCCGTATCGTTGCCAGCAGCAAAGTGGATTTGGTGCACTCGGGTGTGGCCGTGGCGGTGCGTGCGGGTGCTACCGCACCGGATATTTCTTCAGAAGCGGCGGTGCGTGCCGCCGTGTTGAACGCCCAAAGCCTGAGCTATTCCACCGGCCCCAGCGGCGTGGCGTTGGCCAAGCTGTTTGAGCGTTGGGGTATTGCCGCCGACATTGCACCGCGTATGGTGCAGGCGCCTCCTGGTGTGCCTGTGGGCTCGCTAGTGGCTAGCGGGCAAGTCGAGCTGGGGTTTCAACAACTCAGTGAGTTGATTCACCTGCCCGGTATTGAGGTGCTGGGGCCGCTACCCGCAGATATTCAAATCACCACCACGTTCTCGGCAGGCATTGCCACTACTGCAACACAGGCGGCATCGGCGCAGGCTTTGTTAACATTTTTAGCGTCACCCCAAACGGCCGACGCCAAGCGCAAGCAGGGCATGGAGCCCGTTTAAACCATATAAACCGTATAAACCCTAAAGAGACTCCCATGATTATTGACTGCCACGGCCACTACACCACCGCGCCCAAAGCGTTAGAGAACTGGCGCAATGCGCAAATTGCCAACCTCAACACGCCCGAGTTGGGCCCCAAGGTGGCCGACCTCAAAATCAGCGACGACGAGTTGATTGAAACCATCGAGAGCAACCAGCTGCGCCTGATGAAAGAGCGCGGCTCCGACCTCACCATCTTCAGCCCGCGCGCCAGCTTTATGGCCCACCACATTGGCGACTTCAATGTCTCCAGCACCTGGGCGGCTATTTGCAACGAGCTGTGCTACCGCGTGGCGCAGCTGTTCCCCGACCACTTCATTCCTGCCGCCATGCTGCCGCAAAGCCCCGGCGTGGACCCAGCCACATGCATCCCCGAGCTGGTGAAGTGCGTGGAGCAATACGGCAACGTGGGTATTAATCTGAACCCCGACCCGAGCGGCGGCCACTGGACCTCGCCCCCCTTGAGCGACAAGGCCTGGTTCCCCATTTACGAAAAGATGGTGGAGTACGACATCCCCGCCATGATCCATGTGAGCACCAGTTGCAACGCCTGCTTTCACACCACCGGTGCCCATTACCTGAATGCCGACACCACGGCCTTCATGCAGTGCCTGACCAGCGACCTGTTCAAGCAGTTCCCCACACTCAAATTTTTGATCCCCCACGGTGGCGGCGCAGTGCCGTACCACTGGGGCCGTTTCAGGGGCTTGGCGCAAGAGCTGAAAAAGCCATTGCTGGAAGAGCATTTGCTGAACAATATTTACTTCGACACTTGCGTGTACCACCAGCCCGGTATCGATTTGCTCAACACCGTGATTCCGGTGAAGAACGTGTTATTCGCAAGCGAGATGATTGGTGCCGTGCGGGGCATTGATCCGCAAACTGGCAATTACTACGATGACACCAAGCGTTATATCGAGGCGTCCAAAATTTTGAGTGCGGATGATAGGCACCAGATTTATGAAGGCAATGCGCGGCGTGTGTTTCCTCGGTTGGATGCTGTGTTGAAGGCCAAAGGCAAGTAGTCCACGTTTTGTGCTTGGTGGGGAGCAGGGTGTCCGGGCGTTTTGCTGCGTGTCCCCCGCCCGCTTTGCGGGCTCCTCCTTTACCTTCGCAAAACACCCAGACACCCTGATCCTTACGAAGCATGGTTTGTTTGGGGTTGACTGGAATGCAGAAAGCCTTGTTCGCAGCGGCAGAGTTGGGGTGGGTATCGCGGCGAGGTAAAGGAGGAGCCAGCGTAGCGGGCGGGGGACACGAGTGGCGGTACCCACCCCAACTCTGCCGCGAGTTCAGCAATTATTTTGGAGAAATGAAATGTACGAATTAGGCGTTTGCTACCGCAACATCACCCGCGCAGACCGCGCTGCCGCTGACGGCTTGGCTGCCCTGGGCTCTGCCACCGTGCACGAGGCCATGGGCCGCGTGGGCTTGCTCAAGCCCTATATGCGCCCGATCTACCCTGGCCAGCAAGTGTCTGGCACCGCTGTCACTGTGCTGCTGCAGCCCGGCGACAATTGGATGATGCATGTGGCAGCTGAGCAAATCAGAGAAGGTGACATCGTGGTGGCGACTGTCACCGCCGAATGTTCAGACGGTTACTTTGGCGACCTCTTGGCCACCAGCTTTCAAGCCCGTGGCGCGCGCGCCCTGATCATTGACGCCGGTGTGCGCGATGTGAAAGAGCTGCAGCGCATGGGCTTTCCGGTGTGGAGTAAGGCCATCAGCAGCAAAGGCACCATCAAGGCGACGCTGGGCTCGGTGAACATTCCTATCGTGTGTGCGGGCATGTTGGTCACGCCCGGTGACGTGATCGTGGCGGATGACGATGGCGTGGTGTGTGTGCCTGCCAAGATGGCTGTCAAAACATTGGAAGTGGCGCAAAAACGCGAGAGCTTCGAGGGAGAGAAGCGTGCCAAGTTGGCCTCCGGCATTTTAGGGCTGGATATGTACAAAATGCGCGAACCGTTGGCGGCTGCTGGAATGAAGTACATCGACTGAGAACTGCACTATGACAAAACCCATCGACAAAATTACTTCCGGTGATTTCACCAAAACCGCTGGCTGGATGGACTGGTACACCGGTCCTGCCAAACCCACTTTCAAACTGCCTGCGGGCGCTGTGGATGCGCATTGCCACGTGTTTGGCCCTGGTGCTGAATTCCCCTATGCGCCCGAGCGCAAGTACACGCCGTGTGATGCGTCCAAGCATCAGTTGTTCGCGCTGCGCGACCACTTGGGTTTTGAGAAAAACGTGATCGTGCAGGCCACTTGCCACGGTGCGGACAACCGGGCTTTGGTCGATGCGCTCAAGAGCAGCAATGGCAAGGCACGTGGTGTAGCCACCGTCAAGCGCAGCGTGACGGACGAAGAAATTCAGGCCATGCACGATGCGGGTGTGCGCGGTGTGCGCTTCAACTTTGTGAAGCGCTTGGTGGACTTCACCCCCAAGGACGAGTTGCTGGAAATTGCAAGCCGCATTGCCAAGTGGGGCTGGCATGTGGTGATTTATTTTGAAGCGGTGGATTTGCCTGAGCTGTGGGACTTTTTCACCGCGCTGCCCACCACCGTGGTGGTGGACCACATGGGTCGCCCCGATGTGGCGCTGCCGGTAGACGGTCCGCAGTTTGCATTGTTTCAAAAATTCATGCGCGAACACAAAAACGTGTGGAGCAAAGTAAGCTGCCCCGAGCGTTTGAGCGTGACCGGCCCCAAGGCCTTGAACGGCGAACAAAACGCCTACCGTGATGTGATCCCTTTTGCCAAGGCCATCGTCGAAGAGTTCCCTGACCGCGTGTTGTGGGGCACCGACTGGCCGCACCCCAACTTGAAAGACCACATGCCCGATGACGGCCTGTTGGTGGACTTTATTCCCCACATAGCAACCACTCCAGAGTTGCAGCAAAAGCTGCTGGTGGACAACCCCAACCGCCTGTACTGGAAAGACTAAACCATGGCTTTAGACAAACCCTACCAAGACGTGCCCGGCACCATCATTTTTGATGCCGAGCAAAGCCGCAAGGGCTATTGGCTTAACCAGTTCTGCATGTCGCTGATGAAGCCGGAAAACCGCACCCGCTTCAAGGCCGACCAACGCGCTTATTTGAACGAATGGCCCATGTCGGAAGACCAACGCCAAGCCGTGATCGATATGGACCTGAACCGCGCCATGCAGTTGGGCGGCAACATCTACTTCCTGGCAAAAATTGGCTCTACCCACGGCCTGAGTTTTCAGCAAATGGCGGGCAGCATGACTGGCATGACCGAAGTGGAATACCGCGCCATGATGGTGGCAGGGGGCCGCTCCGCTGAAGGCAACCGCTACGTGGGCGAAGACGGCGACGCACAAGCGCACCGCCAACCTCAAGGTAAGAAAGACTAAAACACCATGGCCAAAATTACCGCCTCTGTATTTACATCCCATGTGCCCGCCATCGGCGCGGCCATGGACCTGGGCAAGACCCAGGAAGACTATTGGAAACCGCTGTTTGCGGGCTACGACTACTCCAAGCAATGGATGAAGGACAACAAGCCCGACGTGATTTTTTTGGTCTACAACGATCATGCCACCGCGTTTAGTTTGGACATGATTCCCACGTTTGCCATTGGCACCGCAGCCGAGTACATTCCGGCGGATGAAGGCTTTGGCCCACGCCCGGTGCCCAAGGTGATTGGCCACCCTGACCTGGCCTCGCATATTGCGCACTCGGTGATTCAACAAGACTTTGACCTGACCATCGTGAACAAGATGGACGTGGATCATGGCCTAACCGTACCCCTGAGCCTGATGTACGGCGAGAAAGACCCGGTTAAGGACGCATGGCCCTGCCCGGTGATTCCGTTCGCTGTCAACGTGGTGCAGTACCCCGTGCCCAGCGGCCAACGTTGCTTCAACCTGGGTAAAGCCATCCGCAAAGCCGTGGAAAGCTACGACGAAGATTTGAACGTGCACATCTGGGGCACAGGCGGCATGAGCCACCAGTTGCAGGGCGCGCGTGCGGGTTTGATTAACCGCGAATGGGACAACGCCTGGATGGACAAAATGATTGCCGATCCCGCCGCCTGCGCCGCCACACCGCACATCGACTACGTGCGCGAAGCGGGCTCAGAAGGCATTGAGTTGGTGATGTGGCTGATCGCCCGTGGTGCCATGTCGGACGTGCCTTACAACGATAAGGATGCTACAGATTTGGAAGCAGCCCACGCCCATTCCGTGGAGGTTAAGCACCGTTTTTACCATGTACCTGCCAGTAACACGGCGGTCGGACATTTGATTTTGGAGAATAAATAATGCCCCCACGTTCATATTCATTCACTGCCCCCCAAGGGGGCGTTCGCCTCCTTGAGGCGGCTCATCGGAGTCTCAAATGACCAAAACCATCAAAGTCGCGCTGGCGGGTGCCGGTGCATTTGGCATCAAACACCTGGACGGCATCAA
>JBJOLD010000357.1:0-5548 GCA_046045765.1 Pseudomonadota bacterium
AATTTCGCGTCTAACTCAAAGCGGTCGTGGGTCACCTGTAACGTGCCATTCACTCCAGAGCGGGTGAATGTGAGCATGTCGCTGTTTAGGCCCTCCTCGTAGCTGCACGCCATATCGAACGTGCCCTCTACTTGCTCTGCCCAAACGTAGGCTATTTTGCGTGCTGCTGCAAAGCCCAATGTATGTTCGCGCAGAATATGAACATTTGCCACCGCTTAAATCTTTCGAGGTTGTATGTACAAATTCAAATCCCGGGCCGCAGGCAATCTCATCATGCTCGAACCCAACGGGCGCCAGATTCTGTCAATCATCGGCAAGCTTGACAGCGCCACAGAAGGAAAAGGCATTTTGCTACCGGAACAAATGCCCTCTGCCATTGCTGCTCTGGAGGAGGCCGTGACGCATGACGAGGCCCGACGTGCGCAATTGGCACTGCAAGCAGAGGAAAAAGGGGAGGCTGTGGCAAAAACAGAGGGCATTTCCTTCAAGCTGCGTGCGTTGCCGTTCTTAGAAATGATCAAACGTTGCCACAAAGCCGACAAAGAAATTGTCTGGGGCGTATAGCAACACCCCAGACTCACAAACGCATTAGTCAGCGTACACGCCAGCGGCTTTGATGATGGGCGTCCATTTAGCGATTTCAGCTGCGACAAATTTCTTGTGGTCAGCGGACTCAACGCGGTTGTCTGTAATGACCACAGCACCCAAGGCTTCCTGCTTCTTGATGAAGTCGGGGTCTTTCAGCGCCACTTTCAAGGCGTTGTGAATTTTGGCTTGCACATCTGCAGGTGTGCCTTTGGGCGCATACAGGCCGTGCCAAATCGTCACTTCAAAGCTTTTCAGGCCCTGACTTTGCAAAGTCGGCAGATTTTTCAACGCAGGCGTCGTCAGCTGCTTAGACGTGGTCACGCCGTAAGCGAGCACTTTTTTGCCTTCGATTTGCTGAGTGGTGTTTGTGGTCTGATCGCACATCAGATCAATCTGTCCGCCCATCAAATCGGTCATGGCTGGCGCAGTACCTTTGTAAGGCACCGTTGTCATGTCTGTTTGCACGGCGTTTTGAAACAACAGTCCGCACAGATGAGACGCAGAGCCAATACCGGCATTGCCCAGGTTGATCTTGCCTTTGTTCTGGCCAATCCAAGTGGATAGCTCTTTATAGTTTTGCGCTGGCAATGTGGGACGACCGATCAAGGTCATAGGCACATCATTGATCATGCCCAAATACTCAAAATCGCTCTCCACTTTGAATGGCATGTTGCGCAACAAGCTGGGCATGGTAGCCATACCGATGTGGTGCACGAACAAGGTGTAGCCATCTGGCGCTGCCCTGGCAACCTTAGCAGCACCAATAGAACCACCGGCACCCGCAACGTTGTCGATGATGATGCTCACGCCGTCCAGTGACTTGCGCATGGCCTCCGCCAAATCACGTGCCACTCGGTCTGTCGGGCCACCCGCAGCAAAGGGCACCACGATAGAAATTGGCTTGGAGGGATAGCTTTGTGCCTGGGCAAACAGGGCAGAGCAAGCAGCAGCGAGTACTAGCAGTTTTTTCATAGAGCGGGTCTCTGGTTAATAGTGCGGGGGAGTCTAGCTTTATTTCTTATTATTAGGCAGCGGAAAACACCTAGTTGCGGCACGGTTTAGTGCATCACCTATAGCTACGTGCGTCCTCAATAACCTTGCCATCATTGGGCAGACTGCCGGGCTGTAAAAACTCCACTGCGCCGCGTAATTTGGTCACATCCCGAATCGTGTCGCCAATTCGGGTGGCCAAGCCGTCAGCGGTAACTGCGGTTTCCACCTTGAGTGTCATCACATCGTTGGCCATTTCACCGGTGACCACCAAGCGTGCCCGCGCTACTTCAGGGAAGCGTTTCACGATGTCATCTACCTGCTTGGCATGTACAAACATGCCGCGAATTTTGGTGGTTTGGTCGGCTCGGCCCATCCAACCCTTGATGCGCGTGTTGGTGCGCCCTGTGGGGCAAGGGCCGGTTAGCACAGCTGACAGATCGCCCGTACCAAAGCGGATCAGAGGGTAGTCAGGGTTCAGGGTGGTCACAACCACTTCGCCGACCTCGCCCTCGGCCACCGGATCACCCGTGCCAGGGCGAACAATTTCAACGATTACGCCTTCATCTATCACCAAGCCCTCCCGAGCCTCCGTTTCATAGGCAATCAATCCCAAATCCGCAGTGGCGTAACACTGATAGCCGTTGATCCCGTGTTGGGCAAACCAGTCACGCAAGCTGGGAGGATACGCCTCACCACCAAACATAGCCTTGGTTACGCTGGGTAGCGCAACGCCCATCTCCAGGGCTTTTTCTACGATGATTTTGAGGAAACTGGGGGTACCTATATAACCCGCAGGCTGCAACTCGCGCATGGCCTGCACTTGCTGCTCTGTCTGGCCTGTTCCGCCGGGAAACACAGTACAGCCCATAGCATGGGCACCAGTTTCCATCATGGACCCAGCGGGTACAAAGTGGTAGCTAAAGCAGTTGTGAATCAACTCGCCTGGGCGAAAACCCGCGGCGTAAATGGCGCGTGCCATGCGCCAATAGTCTTTGCCTGTACCCTCGGGCTCGTATATCGGCCCGGGGCTCGCAAACACACGCGGCATGGCTGCACCATAAGCAATCGCACTGAATCCGCCAAACACATTGCCTACTGCTACTGCACCCGCAACACCACTGCGCGCCGCTTGCTGCAGCTCTTGCAATTCAGTTTTGCGCACCACGGGTAACTTGGACAAGGCAGCGCGGCTATTGACCTCAGCCGGATTGACCTCTTTGAGTAGCGCAGCAAATGCAGCGGAGGATGCTTTGGCGTGCGCCACCTGCCCCGGCAGCGCTGCTAACAGCGCAGCCTCACGGGTGGCAGACAATTGGGTTTCCAGGGCGTCGTAGTGTCTGGTCATAAGGCTACAGAGGAGTTTAAGTATGTTTTGAGGCTCTAGCCCTTGTGGAGTATGCGCAAGCAGCTATAAAAATAATAGCAAGTCAAGCCAACCAACGCTTGCGTCGCTTGTAGCTCTTCACGTCTTTGAAGCTCTTGCGCTCGCCGCCGCCCACACCAAGGTAGAACTCTTTCACGTCTTCGTTGGTGCGCAGGTCTTCTGCCGCACCGTCCATCACCACCCGGCCCGATTCCATGATGTAGCCGTAGTCGGCGTACTTCAGTGCCATGTTGGTATTTTGCTCGGCCAACAAGAAGGTCACTTTTTCTTTGGCGTTGAGGTCTTTCACAATCTCAAACACCTCTTCCACAATTTGCGGGGCTAATCCCATGGAGGGCTCATCGAGCAGCACCATGCTGGGGTTAGCCATCAGCGCACGGCCGATGGCACACATCTGCTGCTCGCCGCCCGAGGTGTAGGCGGCCTGGCTGGTGCGGCGCGTCTTCAAACGGGGGAAGTAGTTGTAGACCTTCTCCAGATTGGCCGCCACTTCAGCTTTGCTCTTGCGCGTGTAGCCACCAGTCATCAGGTTTTCTTCAATGGTCAGGTGGGCAAAACAATGACGTCCCTCCATCACCTGCACGACACCGCGCTGCACCAAATCAGCAGGCGAGAGGTTCTCGATACGTTCTCCACGCAGCTCGATCGACCCCTTGGTCACCTCGCCGCGCTCCCCCGCCAACAGGTTGGAGATGGCGCGCAAAGTGGTGGTCTTGCCAGCCCCGTTGCCGCCCAAAATGGCCACGATGCCGCCCTCCGGCACTTGCAGGGACACGCCCTTGAGCACCAGAATCACGTGGTTATAAATGACTTCAATGCCATTGACGTTGAGAACAATATTTTTGGGTTCCATAACTCAGCCTTGTTAACCAGATGGAAGTCCCGGTAGTCGAGACTTTCATCTGGCGGGTGGCAATGCAAAGCAAGCCACCCGTTTCAAAAAACACCTCGCGGCCGGCTTTACCGGACCGTAAGTGTGACTAGCTCTGGCAGTCCGCAGGTGTGCGGGGAGTCAACTTCTTGTCGGCTGCGTATTTCGCGGCTGTGGCCTTCACCAATGGCTTGATGATTTGCTCGTCGCCCTGCAGCCAGTCGGAGGTGAACTTCCAAGCCTTACCATCCCATGTGTGAATACGCGCCCAAGACGCACCCATGTGGTCAGCACACGAGGTGCTGATAGGGCGCATCACACCCGCAAAACCCAACGCATCGAGTTTGGGTTGAGTCAGGTTCAAGTTCTCTAGACCCCAACGCACCTGTTCGCCACTCATAACCTTGCCCTTACCAAAACGGTCTTGGGCAGCACGAATGCCCTCAACGCCCAGCATTGCACTCATGGCACCACGCATGTAAAGCACCTGGCCCAGTTCTTCCTTGGGGCCTGTACCTTGGCCTTTGTCGTGGACCATGGCAGTAACGTCCTTCACCAGCTTGGATTGCGGCTCTGCGCCGTGCTGCATGGTGACTGCGTTGTAGCCCTTGGCACCATCAGCAACGTCTTTCACATCGGGCTCAGCACCGGCCCACCACACGCCATACATTTTCTCGCGGGGATAGCCGGTGGCCTGGGCTTCTTTGATGGCGGTGGAATTCATCACGCCCCAGCCCCACAGCACAACATAATCAGGCTTGTTCTGGCGCACCTGCAGCCAAGTAGCTTTTTGCTCCACACCGGGTGCCGTTACGGGCAGCAACGTCAGGGCGAAGCCGTGCATAGCGGCACGCTCTTGCAGCAATGGAATTGGCTCTTTACCAAACGGGCTGTCGTGGTAAACCAAAGAAACCTTTTTACCTTTGAGCTTGTCAAAGCCGCCTTCTTTTTTGGCAATAGCCTGAATGATGGCGTCAGCGGCAACCCAGTAAGTACCGGCAATAGGGAAGTTCCACTTGAACACCGAGCCGTCCGCGCTCTCAGAGCGACCATAGCCCACGGTTACCACGGGGATTTTGTCCGCAGGTGCTTTTTCAGTAATGGCAAATGTGGCGCCGGTAGACAGCGGCTGCACAAACGATGCACCCTTGCCTTTCAGTCGCTCGTAGCACTCTACGCTACGGGCGGTGTCGTAGCCGGTTTCGCATTCTTCAAACGAGAGTTTTACGCCATTAATACCGCCACGGGCATTGACCAGCTTGAGGTAGTCCACATAGCCGTTGGCCCATGGCACGCCGTTAGGCGCATAGGGCCCGGTGCGGTATGACAGCACCGGGATAAATTGGTCTTTGGCTTGGGCCAAGGCCTGGCCAGCTACGAGTGCCGAAGCACCCACGGCCAGGGTGGCCACTGCGAGGGTGAGTTTGTGAAGCTTCATGTTGTCTCTCCTGTTAAATTAAATGTTGAAGCACAAGGGAACGTGAAAAAATCTCAATGGGGGAACGGCCATAAGCGCAGCTTTTGCTTGCCGATAGACCACAACTTGGCCAAACCATGAGGCTCTACGATCAAGAACCACACAATCAGCCCCCCAAAAATCATCAACTCGGCATGTGAAACGCCAGCAGTGGAAATATCAATACCAAACAAGTGGGCCAGCGCCGGCAAGAACTGGCTCAGAAAAATCGGCAACACCACAATAAAAGCCGCAC
>JBJOLD010000363.1:0-13042 GCA_046045765.1 Pseudomonadota bacterium
ACAGCGGCCCCACTTGGGCCATGGTCGCATCAAAGGCCTGCTGCCCGCGCGCCAACAATGCCTTGCGCCACCACTGCGCCAGCACCACGGGAATGACGATGTACAGCACCACCGAAATCAGTAGCGTGTCCCACGGCACCACAATGGCCGACACACCCAGCAAAAACGCCACCAGCGGTGCAAACGCAATCACCATAATGCCGTCGTTCAGCGCCACTTGCGACAGGGTGAACAGTGGGTCGCCCTTGGTCAGGCGGCTCCACACAAACACCATGGCAGTGCAGGGCGCGGCGGCCAGCAATATCAGTCCGGCAATGTAGCTGTCCAGCTGGTCGGCCGGCAGCATGTCGGCAAACAGGTGGCGTATGAACAGCCAGCCCAAAAATGCCATCGAAAACGGCTTCACCAACCAGTTCACAAACAACGTCACCCCAATGCCTTTGACGTGCTTGCGCACCTCGCCCAGCGAACCAAAGTCCACCTTCACCAGCATGGGAATCACCATCACCCAGATCAGCAAGCCCACGGGTAAATTGACCTTGGCAACCTCCATGGCACCAATGGCGGTAAACACGCTCGGAAGGAGTTGTCCCAACGCAATACCGGCCACGATGCACAGCGCCACCCACACAGTGAGGTAGCGCTCGAACATGCTCATGGGGGCGACGGAAGTGTCTGCGGTGTTCATAGGGATGCCAGCGCCTTGGCGGTGCCTTGCAGCGCCATCTTGCCCAGCTTGTCGGCAGGCAAATTGACCAGCAGCTCCAGGCGCCGGCGAATGGCGTGCAGGGTTTGTCGGAAGGCCTCGGCTTTTTCGGCATCGGTGCCATCGCCTGCGGACGGGTCGGCGTAGCCCCAGTGGGCGGTGGCAGGCTTGCCAGGCCAGTAGGGGCAGACCTCGCCAGCGGCGTTGTCGCACACGGTGATGATCAGGTCCATGTGGGGAGCGTCGGGTAGGGCGAACTCGTCCCAGCTTTTGCTGCGCAGGCCTTCGGTAGAAACGCCGGCTTGCTGCAATGTCTTCAGGCCAATGGGGTTGGGCTGCTGGTTGTCACGTGGGCTGCTGCCAGCCGAGAAGCCTTGAAAACGGCCTGCACCAACGTCATTGAGCACGGCTTCGGCCAGAATGCTGCGCGCCGAGTTGTGGGTGCACAAAAAAAGAACGTTGAGGGGCTGATGCGTCATACAAGCTCCGGATAAGTTGATTCAAAAAATAGCGGGAAAACGTGGCGCAAACGGTTTAGCAGTCGCAGGTCGTAGCTGCATCCGTGAGGCACGGCTGGCCTTGGCAGCAGTTTTGGGTGAGGTAGGCCAACACGGCGTTCATACGGTCAAACTGGGCACGGTAAATCAGGTTGCGGCCTATCCGCTCCTGCGTCACCATGTCGGCATTCATCAACTCTTTGAGGTGAAACGACAGCGTGTTGGGCGTTACGCCCAGCACTTCTGCCAGCACGCCAGGGGTTTGCCCCGTATCACCGGCTACTACCAAAGTGCGAAAAATTTCTAACCGGGACGACTGGGCTAACGCAGCCAGCGCTTTAACAACAGCTTTTGATTCCATATTTCAATGATACTGGAAATATTGGTGAAGTTGTGAAAGACGCTAGCAGCAGCGTGTCACGTAATCTTCATTGAAGTGCCACGAATATGTCGTCAGTGGTGTCCAAAATCCACCAGTAGAAAAGCTGGAGATTCACATGAACGACATACAACCCATAACCCTTCAAGCCCGCGGGGTAGTCGCTGGTGCCACCTTGGCCGAACCGGCTTTGGCGCGAAGAGAGTCTGAATTTGCGTCAGGTGGCATCGAGGTTTCTTGGGCACGGCACCAAGACGAAGTGCGCGCTGCCCAGCGGCTGCGCTACGACGTATTTGTAGGCGAAATGGGTGCGCGCCTGAACACCCCTGTTGCTGGGCACGATATTGACCTGTTTGACAACTATTGCGAGCACTTGCTGGTGCGCGACAAAGCTACTCGCCAAGTCATTGGCACCTACCGCGTGTTGACCCCCGCACAGGCCAAGCGTGTGGGCAGCACTTACAGCGACACTGAGTTCGATTTGACGCGCCTTCGCACCCTGCGCGAACGCATGGTGGAGCTGGGCCGCAGCTGCGTCCATCCCGACCATCGCCACGGCGGTGTGATCATGGCGCTGTGGAGCGCCTTGGCAGAATTCATGGTGCGCAATCGGCTCGATACCATGATTGGCTGTGCCAGTATCCCCATGCTGCACAACGGCATCGTCAGCGGCGATGTAGCAGCCAGTATTTGGCAGCAATTGCAAAGCACCCATTTGGCCCCCATCGAATACCACGTGCGCCCCCGCTTGCCCTTGCCTGTGGAGCGGCTGGACAGCTCGTTGGATGTAGAGCCGCCTGCGCTGATCAAAGGCTATTTGCGTTTGGGTGCCCGCGTGCTGGGTGCCCCTGCGTGGGACCCAGACTTCAACTCGGCAGACCTCCCCATGCTCATGCGTATTGCTGACTTGCCAGCGCGTTATCGCAAGCATTTTTTGGGGGCTTAAATGCGTACTGCCTCATCAGAGCAATTGGTTGGTCGTCACATAACTGTCATTAAAAGCGTAAACAATCGCGCAATTCGTTGTCACCGTCAGGATTTTTCGCATGCCATCATCGATTCAAAAGCCATTGGGTGGCCTCCATTCTGAGCCGCCACCGCTGTTGGACCGTGATCACAGCATTCTGGCTTTTAATGCCCGCGTGTTGGACTGGGCGGTGCGCGATGATGTGCCGCTGATGGAACGCTTGCGGTACTTGTGTATCGTGTCTTCGAACCTGGATGAGTTTTTTGAGGTCCGTGCCGAGCCTCATGTGATTGCCCACAATGCTAACGACCACAAGGGTGAGTACACGGTGGGCTCGTTTGCCCGCTTGTCCGGCGCCCTACACGCCATGGTTACCCAGCAGTACACGCTTTATAACGAAAAATTGCTGCCCGCATTTGCCAAAGAAGGTATTCGTATCATGTCGCATGGCGAGCGCAATCCGGCTCAGCGTGCGTGGGTCAAACAATACTTTGTGCGCGAAGTTAAGCCACTACTCATCCCGGTCGGGTTAGATCCTTCGCACCCATTTCCTCAGGTGGCCAATAAGTCGCTGAACTTTATTGTTCGGCTGGGTGGACAGGATGCGTTTGGTCGGGAAAACGAAATTGCCATCGTCAAGATTCCTCGGGTGTTGCCGCGCCTGATTCGCATGCCCGAGAAAGTGGCTGGCTCAGGGGTGATGCTGGTGTCGCTCTCTAGCGTAATCCGTGCACATTTGCCCGAGTTGTTTGTGGGGCGCACGGTGGGGCAGTTTTCGCAGTTCCGGGTCACACGCCACTCTGATTTGGCAGTGGACGAAGAGGATGTAAAAAACCTGCGTACAGCGCTGCGCCAAGGCCTTGTGCATCGCCACTACGGTCAAGCGGTGCGGCTAGAAGTGTCGGCGGGCTGCTCGCAGCATTTGTCTGACTTTTTGCTGGAGCAGTTTGAGTTGCCCCAAAAGTCGCTGTACCGTGTGCCGGGCCCAGTGAACTTGGTGCGCCTCACGCAGCTGATTGATTTGGTGGACCGCCCCGACCTGTGCTACCCGCCTTACCAGGCCTCTTACCCGCAGCAGATGAATTCGAGCCAACCCATTTTTGACCAGCTCAAGCAGGGTGACATCGTCATTCACCAGCCGTTTGAGAGCTTTGGCGGCGTACTCGATTTCCTCCGCGAAGCGGTAAACGACCCCAATGTGCTGGCAATCAAACAAACCATTTACCGTACTGGTACGGACTCTGAATTGATGGACTTGCTGCGCGAAGCTGTGCGGCGCGGCAAAGAGGTTATGGTTGTGGTGGAGTTGAAGGCCCGTTTTGACGAAGAGGCCAACATCAACTGGGCAGAAATGCTGGAGTCGATTGGCGCACAAGTGGTGTATGGCGTGGTGGGCCTGAAAACCCACGCCAAGATGATGCTGATTACCCGGCGCGAGGGCAAGCAACTCAAACGCTACGGACATCTGTCCACCGGTAACTACAACCCGCGCACCGCCAAGCTCTACACCGATGTGAGCCACATCACTGCAGACACCGCGCTTACTACCGATATGGAGCACGTATTTGTGCACGTGGCCAGCCAGAGCAAACTGCCACGCCTGAGCAAGTTGTGGATGGCACCATTTCAGTTGCACCGCAATTTCATTGCCAAAATTGACACATTGGGCAAGGCCGCTGCCAAGGGGCGCAACTGCCGCGTGGTGGCCAAGATGAATTCTCTAACCGACGACACGCTGATTCACAGCCTGATGCGCGCGGGCAAACAGGGGGTCAAAATTGATCTGATCGTGCGGGGTGCCTGCATGCTGCCCGCACAGATTGCGGGGCATACCGACAACATTCGCGTGCGCTCCGTTATTGGCCGATTTTTAGAGCATTCGCGGGTGTTTTACTTTTGCGAAGACGAGGTTGAAACTCTGTATTTGTCTAGTGCAGACTGGATGAGCCGCAATATGCTCAGACGGGTAGAGCTTGCTTGGCCAGTGACCGATGCTAAGCAGCGCCAGCGGCTGGTGGACGAATGCTTGGTGGCGTATTTGCACGATGCAGTGGACGCTTGGGAGTTAGGACCCGACGGTGAATACGCGCATTGCAAACCCCGCACAGACCAAGTCCCGCATAGTGCCCAAGAAGCGCTGATGGCGCGCTATGGTCTTCAAAGCAAACGCTAGTAATCGCTAGCAAATGCGAACTAGAGCTAAATAAAGATTACCAAGGTTGTAGCTGCTATGGATTTGATTTTGTGGCGTCATGCTGAGGCGATTGATCTGGAATTGGTGGGTGACGATATGGCCCGCACGCTCACTCCCCGGGGAGACAAGCAGGCCACGCGTATGGCCGCATGGTTGGACAGGCAGCTACCCGATGGTGCAAAAGTGTTCGCCAGCCCAGCAGAGCGAACGCAACAGACCGCCAGAGCATTGGGGCGTAAATATAAAACCGCATCCGGTATTGCGCCACTGTCGAACGTGGATGAATTGCTCTGTTTGGTGCAATGGCCCCACGCCAAAGGCTGTGTGCTGGTGGTGGGCCACCAACCCACATTGGGGCAGACCATCGCTCGGCTGATAGGCTTAAGCGAGGGCGAATGCGCTGTGAAGAAAGGGTCCGTATGGTGGCTGCGCTACCGTGAGCGCGAAGCGGTCGGGCAGACAGTGGTTGTTACCGTGCAGACCCCTGATTTACTCTAACGCTGGTTATTGCCCTTGGTCGCAAGGGCTGTTATTCGTCTTTTGCCGGGCGACCTGTTTTTAAGTTGGGCACAGCGCGCACTGCAGTCAAAAATGCTGTTTCGCTCATCGCCGCCAGCGCTTTGATTCCGACGCCTGCTTTTAATGTCTCGATGACAGCGAATTCTGTCTTGGGCATGGTGAAGCTGTCACGAACCATCTTTGGTTTTGTCACTTTGAGAAAGTGTTTGGCATACCGCCTATTTTTTAAAGTCGCCTCGGTTTAGTGATTGTGTGCAGGTCAGATAACAATGCTTCGTTGATTTCGACGCTTTCCGGTAATCCCAAATTACACCAACCATCGTTGAATAGGCCGTCCAGCATTTTTTGCAAACCGAGAAATTTCCAGATCATGTTGTTCCCTCCACGGATGTCTATGTATGTTTAGAAGATAGCTCTGGTGTGTGACTTCAATGTGACTTTTATGTGTCAGTTGTATGAAGCTGCTTTTTTATGCGCACTGAAACTACTACGTTATACGTCGACTATGGCGCGGTTCAGAGTGCGTTTTATAAGACCATATTTGCTGAAAATTAATTTCAGCAAGTCGCCAAAGTCACAGAGTATTTGTGCATTATTCACAGTGGCTGGTGGCTTACCAGCAGGTGCCCACATGGTCGAATCCTGACGCCGGCCATGACTTATCACAGGATGACGGCGTATCAGTAATTCAATAAATGTGTCACGCGACTGACATTTTGACGGCCTAACCTCCACTACCAAATGGATGGAGATTTGTATGAACGTTGCGCTGATGTTGTCTCTTGCGCCCAAAAATCGCTATGGAGCACGCCCTGGCTCTGGTCATGAGGTTGTCGGCAAGCCAAGTCCGTTGGCGAATGTGTTGCGGTTAGGGGAGTTGTACCCGGTTTTCCAGCCCATCATCAGCATGGTTGACGGCACCGTGTACGCCCATGAGGCATTGATACGTGGCCCGCAAGGCACAGCGTTGCACACGCCGGATGCCTTGCTGCACGCTGCCGCTGACGAGGGGCTGGGCTACGAGTTTGAATACGCCTGCTTGATCGCGGCACTGCGCACTTGGGGTTCCCTGCGCATGGTTGGACGCTTGTTTGTGAACATCAGTGCCAATGCATTAACCCATTTGCATGGTCAGCACGGCAGTGATGATTTGCTCAGACTGATCAGTAGCATGGGCGTTGCAGCACGCATGTTGGTGCTTGAGATTACAGAGCACGAGCGAGTCGATGATATGGACCATTTGGCTGACGTGGTGCGCCAGTTGCGTACGCTGGGTATGTCGTTGGCGTTAGATGATTTTGGTGACGGGCGCTCTAGCCTGCGCTTGTGGTCCCAGCTAAAGCCCGAGGTAGTGAAAATTGACAAATATTTCACCAAAGACATCAGCGAACATGGTGACAAGCTCAAAACCATTCAGGCGCTGCAGCAAATTGCCTCGGTGTTTGGCAGCGAGTTGGTGGCTGAAGGCATAGAGACTGCCGAGGACATGCGGGTTCTGCGAGATCTGGGCATCAGCTACGGTCAAGGTTATTTTTTGGGCCACCCGGATAGCAACCCTGCGCGATACGTCAATGCTGATGCGCAGCGGGTGCTAGGGGAGCGGCAAGTAGCAGTGTTTCCTGAGCTAAGCCGCGCGTCGGTGCTGGGCCAATTGCGTAATGTGGCCTTGGTCGAGGCCCCCCATGTGACAGGGGCATCAAGCAATGACGAGTTGGCAACAGTGTTTTTGCAAAATACCCAACTGCACGCTGTAGCGTTGCTTGAGGGTGACAGGCCAGTTGGCATCATTAACCGCGTGCAGTTTATGAACGAATACTCGAAACTGTATTACCGCGAGGTGTGGGGTCGCAAGTCGTGCGCCATGCACGCTAACGACCAACCTCGCGTGGTGGAGCGTGAACACAGTATTGACGAGCTGGTGGGCATACTCACCTCGCAAGACCAGCGCTATTTGTTGGACGGTTTCATCGTCACTGACAACGGGCGCTACGTAGGGTTGGGCACCGGCGATCAGTTGGTACGTTCAGTCACTGAAACGCGTATTGAGGCAGCCCGCCATGCCAACCCATTGACATTTTTGCCAGGCAACATACCCATTAGCTTGCACATGTAGCGTTTGCTCAAAAAGAAGGTGCGTTTTGTTGCCTGCTACGCCGACCTGAACAATTTCAAGCCATTCAACGACTATTACGGTTATTGGCGTGGCGACGAAATGATTCGCCTTTTGTCGCGTATCGCGATGGAACAGTGCAATGCACAGCGCGATTTTTTAGGCCATGTGGGCGGTGATGATTTCATTCTGCTCTTTCAAAGCCAAGACTGGTTGCAGCGTTGTGAAACGCTGGTTAACGACTTCAATGCCCGTGCGCTGGATATGTTTGATGCTGCGGCGCGCAAAGCTGGCGGTATTGAGGCTGAAGACCGGCACGGTGTGATGCGGTTTTTCCCTTGTACGACCGTGTCGATTGGGGCAGTGGCAATCGACGGCAGCCAATACTCAAGAGCTGAAGACGTAGCCAACCTCGCTGCTTTGGCTAAACACGATGCCAAGCGCGCCGGCGTGGCCGTGTTGCAGCGAATGGTTTAAGGCCTTGGTTTAAGTTAGTTGACCACCAATGACCATGGTGTTTTTTGCCAGGCCAGCGCTTCTTCACGCAGCAAATAAGCCGACTGTGGGAAGCTAGTTGCCCAGCCCGCCCGGCATTGCAGCGTTACGCTTGCCGGGTTGCTGGCATCGCGTATCAATGTCATGCCCTGCAGGTCGGGATCGCGACGGGCATGGCACAAAATAACTGCCAAACGCAATGCCAAAAGCTGTGATGCAAACCCCTTGTCAGCCAACGACGATTCCAGCTTGCGCAGCTTTCCACGGTGGCCTAACACCAACAGGCTCAAGCGGTGCATCTCGGACAGCGAGAAGCCCATGGCATCCGCGTTGTCCAAAATATAGGCCCCGTGCTTGTGGTAATCGTTGTGAGAAATATGGCCGCCAATTTCATGGAGCTGTGCGGCCCAGGTTAATTTACGGACTAATTGATTTTCAGCCGTCCCTTTAGCGCCATCAACACTGCCCTCAAGTTGGCTCAAGAGTGCTGTGGCTACGTGGCCGACGCGTTGTCCATGCGCTGTATCTACGCTGAATTTGGTGGCCAAACGTTGCACGCTTTTTTGGTGCAGATCACCAGCGTTACCAGTATTGCCCAGCAGGTCGCAAATAAGCCCATGGCGCAGGCCACCCGCAGCCATTTCCATCCGTTTGATATTGAGTAACTTGAAGATGGCTCGCATCACACTCACACCACCGCCTATGATGGCTTTACGGTCTTCGCGCATGCCACCCAAGCGCAGGCGCTCGACGCTTTGGGCCGCCATGAGTTTGTCCATGAGCCAGTCCAAGCTTTCTTGGGTTACAACACCTGCCGGCCAACCCGCTGCCACCAATACGTCACCAATAGCACCCACCGTGCCTGCGGAGCCATAGGCAATATCCCAACGGTTGGGGTGGTATGCATCAAATGCTTCGTCCAACACGGCTGTGGCGGCAACCTGCGCTATTTCAAAGGCTTTTTTTGTGAATAAGCCATCTTCAAAATAACGTTTGGACCAAGCGATGCTGCCCACCCGAAATGATTCCATCACTGTGGGGCGCAAGCCTTGACCCAAGATCAATTCGGTGGATCTTCCACCAATGTCAATCACCAAGCGACGTTCATCGTTTGCGGGCAGCATGGTTGCTACGCCTTGGTAAATGAGCCGCGCTTCTTCGCGACCCGAGATCACGTCAATAGGGAAGCCCAAAATAGTGTTGGCTTGGGCTAAAAAATCGTCGCGGTTGCGTGCTTCGCGCAGGGTTTGGGTAGCAACAGCCCGCACCTCTGAAGGCTTAAAGCCGGCAAGTCGCTCGCCAAAGCGGGCGAGGCAGTCCCACCCCGCCTGCATGGCCTGAGGGGTGAGATTGCGGTCTTCATCCAGTCCACCGCCTTGGCGGACGGTTTCTTTTAGGTACTCTGCGCGGCGAAATTCGCCGTGGTCAACGTGCCCAATTTCAAGGCGAAAGCTGTTCGATCCCAAATCGACAGCGGCAAGGCGATTTCCTGGTGGCATTGACTTCTTTTGTTGGGTAGTGACGCATGTTAAAGAGCATAGCACTGCACTAGCCAACGATACGGCCATCCGTGGAGAGCATGCTTTGTGTTACGAATGTTCCAGTGGCGTGGGGGTCAGTCAAGTCAATGCGAAAGCCTGCGATATCGGAGCTAACGCGTCGCTGTAGTGTTTGCAGCAGGCTTTGCCTTGAGGGCGTTGTGTCTGCTATCAGCATGGCTTGGTGTGTGTAGCGGGCCGATAGATAACCTGCCAGCCCTTGTGGGGTGGGTGGCTCATCAAATAATTTGGCCAAACTTTCGCGGTACTGGCGCACCATGGGTATATTGGAATTGACCAATGGAACAACCTGAGTAGCGATAACGCGCGCGTGCTGGGACTTACCCATTTGAGACAACGTGAGTAAATTCACATCAGACATCGCAATGATGTAGCGCAGCGCGCCTTGTTTTTCGATCGCTTGCGAAAGTTGCATTAGCTCTGGTGTACCGCCCAAGAAGACGAGCACTCGGGGACTGTCAGCGGTCAAGGTTTGCGCAATCTCGCTCAGATCCGGAGCTGGCCCGTAGGCCTTAAGCCGAATTTTCAATTGGCTGGCAACGCTCTCTATCTCCGCATGGTGGGAGTTGAATTCAGATTTCGTGGCATAAACAGCACCCAATTCAGGCACTCCCATCACCGAAAGTGACCGAACTGCGTGGCTAATTTGCGCTTGTCGCGATGCAAAAATGGCGAACGTGTTACGAGTAGCGTCCAGCTTGCTACTTGGCAGCCAGGGAGCAATATGCGGTAAGTCAGGCGCTTCACGTTGCAAGGCGATTGCTACATCAACAGCGGCCTTGGCACCAACCGTGCCCATGCAGGCTACTACGCCTGCCTGCCCCTCGATAGCACTTATGGCGCTGCGCAGGCCTGCGTCCGTACCATCAACTTCGATGACACGATGCATCACTGCGCGTCCCCGCACCCCGCCTGTTAAATTGATTTCTTGCCAAGCTGCGCGTGAGCCAATTACGAAGTCTTTTGACACATCAATTTGCCCCGCAGACATGTCGGCAAACTGCACTATGGTGATTGACTTAGCTTGAGTTTCGGCCCTTTTGGGCTGTGCCAATGCTGGCAGCAAAGAGGTCGCTGCCCACAGGGACGTTGTGCGCAGTGTTGTGCGACGCGATGGATTGAATTTCAACGCCATAGTAGTATTTTTTTGAACTTCAATCGACTTAAAAAAGCACAATTTGCTACTGTTTTGATAGCTAACTACGCACGTCCTGCGTGGGCCAGTGGCCCACATAGCTTATTTTTTTGCAGGAGGCATCAATACTGTGTCGATGATGTGAACCACGCCATTGGTGGCAATCAGGTCAGCCTGAGTAACCACTGCACTGTCAATAGTGACCATGTCTCCGGCTTTCGATAGCTCGACTTCAGCGCCGTTAAGTGTTCTGGCTTTTGAGTTCTTGAAGCTGGCCGCCATGACATTGCCGGGCAGCACATGAAATGTCAAAACGTTTTTTAAAGCAGCTGGATCTTTTGCCAAGGCTTCCATGGTCTTAGCAGGAATCACCTTAAACGCTTCATTGTTGGGTGCAAACACGGTCAAGGGGCCAGCACCTTGAAGGATGTCGGTCAAGCCTGCTGACTTCACTAAGCTGCTCAAGGTGCTCAGTGTTGGCGTGTTGTTAATGGCGTCAGCCACGCTCACCGGCTTAGATACGGCTGCGCAACCGGCGAATAGGGACAACAATGCAGCAGCGAGGGCCGCACGGCGGGTATGGGCTAGTGTGTTGGCAAGGGCAGTTTGTTTCATGGTGAGTGGTTCAGTTGAAAACCGCTAGCCTAAGAAATATTTGTGTCAATGATGTGACGCACCAAAGAAATTAAGCTGTCATATCCTTGTCACAAAAGGTTCGTAGAGTTCAGTGATTCCTAAATCAACCTACAGAGGGTTCACATGCATTTCTCTTTCAAACTCCCGCTGCTATCTATTGCGATAGCCTCCACGCTGGGCTTTGCTGGCATGGCTGGCGCGCAAGAAGTTACGGGCGCTGGTGCGAGCTTCCCTGCACCCATTTATTCCAAGTGGGCTTCCGATTACAACAAAGCCACCGGCGTGAAGGTGAATTACCAGTCCATTGGCTCAGGCGGCGGCATTAAGCAAATTGACTCGAAAACAGTAGACTTTGGTGCGTCTGACATGCCGCAGACTGATGACGTTCTGAAGTCCAAAGGCCAGATGCAGTTTCCTGCTGTGATCGGCGGCACCGTGCCGGTAATTAACGTCAAGGGTATTGCCCCCGGACAGATGAAGCTTGACAGCCAAACCCTGGGCGATATTTACCTGGGCAAGATTACCCGTTGGAACGATCCCGCGCTGAAGGCACTAAACCCCACATTGGCATTGCCCGATGCGGCGATCGCTCCAGTACGTCGTGCGGATGGCTCTGGCACCACATTCAACTTCACCAATTACCTCAGCCGTGTGCACCCCGAGTGGAAGGCCAAAGTGGGCGAGGGCACTGCCGTCAATTGGCCTGTGGGCGCTGGTGGCAAGGGTAACGAAGGCGTCGCAGCATTCGTAGCGCGTCTACCTAACTCCATTGGTTACGTCGAGTACTCTTACGTGAAGCAAAACAAAATGACTTACACCTTGTTGAAAAACAAAGACGGTCAGTTTGTAGCACCCGATGACGACGCATTCAAAGCCGCTGCTGCGGGTGCCGATTGGAATAAATCGTTTTACCAGTTGATTACCGACCAGCCCGGTAAAGGCACTTGGCCCATTTCTACCGCCACGTTCATCTTGATGCATACCAAACAAGACAAGCCCGCCAATGCAGCCGA
Source organism: Pseudomonadota bacterium (assembly GCA_046045765.1). Taxonomy (GTDB): domain Bacteria; phylum Pseudomonadota; class Gammaproteobacteria; order Burkholderiales; family Burkholderiaceae_C; genus Allorhodoferax. The sequence goes on from JBJOLD010000363.1 coordinate 12,211, forward strand.
AGTGTTGAAGTTCTTCAACTGGGCCTATGCCAACGGCGGTAAGGCTGCTGCTGATTTGGATTACGTGCCAATGCCGGCCCCTGTGATTGCCACCATTCAAAAATCATGGGCTGAGATCAAAGATACTTCAGGTAAAGCGATCGCTTACAGGTAAATGAGGGTTGTCCCCATGTCCTCTAGGCTTACACATGGGGATTCCCCTCACGCTTTTTCAGTCAACCAGCAAACTCGCGCTATGAACCTATCGCCATCCCTCAAGAAAACCCGATCCGGCCCCATGGTCGACCGCATTTTTGGATGGGCGGCCAAGGGCGCAGCCCTGCTCACACTCGCGCTGCTGTTTGCAATTTTGTTATCCCTCACCATGAGCGCGTGGCCTGCGATCAGCAAATATGGTTTGAGTTTTTTAGTTAGTACCAAGTGGGACCCCGTGCAAGAGGAGTTTGGTGGCTTGGTCATGATTTATGGGACGGTAGCTACTTCTGTTATTGCCTTGCTGATTGCAGTACCCGTGAGTTTTGGCATCGCACTTTTTTTAACCGAATTGTCCCCAGCTTGGCTCAAGCGGCCTTTGGGAACTGCGATTGAGTTGTTAGCTGCAGTCCCGTCTATTGTTTATGGCATGTGGGGCTTGCTGGTGTTTGGCCCTGTGTTGGCAACTTACGTTCAGCAACCACTGCAAGCTGCTCTGAATGGAATCCCTTACTTGGGCGCCTTTGTATCTGGCCCCCCCGTGGGGATTGGCATTTTGTCGGCGGGCATTATTTTGGCGATCATGATCATCCCATTCATCTCTGCCGTGATGCGAGATGTGTTTGAGGTCACTCCACCT
>JBJOLD010000243.1:0-7474 GCA_046045765.1 Pseudomonadota bacterium
GGCAGCACCAAACTGTGCCGCCTGGGCAAGCGCCATGCAGCCGAAAAAGTGATTCAGCAGCGCAGCCCGCGCGGAGAAACCATGTTCTGGATCGGCGCTGCAGGCCCGGTGAAAGACGATGCTGAAGGCACCGACTTTCACGCCACGGCGCAGGGTCACATGTCGATTACCCCGCTGAAAGTGGACCTGACCGATCACGACGCGTTGGGCTATTGGGCGCAAACGGCGTCACGTCTGGCTGCTGACCAAAAGACGCAGGGCGCATGACTACCAAGCCTCGGCCGTCTTTCCCTGCGCAGTTGGGTAGCACGCTGGAGGTAAAACGTCCGGGTTCGGCAGCGCCTGCCAGACCCCAAGGTTTGGGCATGGACTCTAGCGCCGTGCGCACGCGCATGGTGCAAAAACTGCAAGGCCAAGGCGTGACAGATGCGGCCGTGCTGCAGGCCATGGGCACCATAGAGCGCCACCGTTTTGTCGATACCGCACTGGCCATTCAGGCCTACGAAGACACCAGCTTGCCGATTGGCCTTGGGCAAACTATTTCCAAACCCGGCGTGGTGTCGCGCATGGCCGAGCTGCTGCGCAATGGCACAACTGGCAAACTGGGTCGCGTGCTGGAGATCGGCACGGGCTGCGGCTACCAGGCGGCGGTGCTCAGCATGCTGGCCACCGAGGTGTACAGCATCGAGCGGCTGCGTGGCCTGCACGATAAAGCCCGCGACAATCTGCGCCACCTGCGCCTGCCCAATGTGCATTTGCTGTTTGGTGACGGCATGGCGGGCTATGCAAAGGGCGCGCCTTATGCGGCCATCATTGCCGCAGCAGGCGGTGAGGCAGTGCCGCAGGCTTGGGTGGATCAGTTGGCCGTGGGTGGGCGCTTGGTTGCCCCCGTGGTGGCTGGCGGCATGACCGGTGGAGGTTCAGGGGGCGCACAGGCTTTGCTGGTTCTGGATAAAACGCCCCAGGGCGTTCGCTCCATGCTTTTAGAGGCGGTTCACTTTGTCCCTCTAAAATCGGGCGTTGCCTGAAGGGGGTGTGGTTATGTTTGGATTGTTGCTTCGATGTTCTGGGTGGGTGGTGCTTGCGGGCGCTGCGGTATTGGTAGGGTGTGGCTCCAAGCCACTTAACCGTGCTCCGGTCGAAGATCGCGGCCAAAGCGTGGGTGCGAATAATTCAACGACGGCGCTACCCGAGGCACGCACCGCCGTAGTCAAGCAGCCCCCTGGATTTGAGAACGCGGGTAAGCCCGGCTATTACACCGTCAAGCCCGGTGATACCTTGATCCGAATTGGTTTGGATACTGGTCAAAGCAGGAAAGACATCACGCGTTGGAATGCGATCGACAACCCTGACCACATTGTGGTTGGACAGGTGATTCGTATCGTGCCACCTGTTGTGGGCGGCGATGTGGTGGCGGTGAGCAAGCCTGTCACGTCTGGCGGAGTAACCTCGGCGCCCATCGCAGGCGTTACGCCATTGCCTAGCAACACGCCTGCAGCAGGTGCGGCTGCCCCTACACCCGCTAAAGCCGCATCGGCTCCAGCCAATATTCCGATACCTGCTACGGCCACAACATCGACGGCGTTGGCTGGCGAAGACGATTTGGGCTGGATTTGGCCCGGCAAAGGCAATGTGATTGCTGGTTTTGACGAGGTCAAAAACAAAGGGGTCGATATTGCCGGTGCGTCAGGTGACCCGGTGCTGGCCGCTGCCGAGGGCAAAGTGGTCTACGCCGGTGCGGGCCTGCGCGGCTATGGCAATCTGATCATCCTCAAGCACAACAACACCTTTTTGAGCGCCTATGCCCACAACAAATCGCTCTTGGTCAAAGAGGACCAGACCGTGAAAAAAGGCCAAAAGATTGCAGAAATGGGCGACAGCGATGCCGATCGCGTCAAGCTGCACTTTGAAGTGCGCCGCCAAGGCAAGCCTGTGGACCCCATGAAATACTTGCCCGCTAAGTAACCGAGTTTTTAAGAAAAAAAGCCCCGTAGCCCCCGTAGGCCTTGCGTAAGCAGCTACCAATTTTATAGCGTTTTACAACGCTGACCAGAGACCCAAGCGGCCATGACCGACACCATTCCTACCGAAAAGCCGCTGCCAGAAGGCCAACTGCGCGTGAAATCCCTCGACCTCGAAGCCCAGGGCGTGGCCCACCGGCCTGACGGCAAAGTCGTCTTCATTGACGGCGCGTTGCCGTTTGAGGTGGTGAGCGCCCAGATTCATCGCAGCAAAAGCAGCTTTGAGAAGGGCACGCTGACCGAGATTCACCAAGAATCATCCCAGCGCGTGCGCCCCGGTTGCCCACACTTTGGTCTGCACGAAGGCGCATGTGGTGGTTGCAAGATGCAGCACTTGCACATTGGTGCGCAGGTGGCGGTGAAGCAGCGGGTGCTGGAAGACAACCTCTGGCATATCGGCAAGGTCAAGCCCGACAACATCTTGCGCGCCATTGAGGGCCCCGCTTGGGGCTACCGCTATCGGGCCCGCCTGTCGGTGCGCCATGTGCGCAAAAAAGGCGCGGTGCTGATTGGTTTTCATGAGCGCAAGAGCCGCTATGTGGCTGACATGAAAGAGTGCCACGTGCTCGCGCCCCATGTGAGCGCCATGCTGGTGCCCCTGCGCCGCCTGATTGAGTCCATGGACGCGATTGAAACGCTGGCCCAAATCGAGCTGGCCATGGGCGACATGGCACCCACAGCAGGGGCCAACGGGGGAACGGGCGAGGTGATTGCCATGGTGCTGCGCCACTTGGAGCCTTTGTCAGAAGGCGACCTGGCCCGCTTGCGCCAATTTGCCGCTATCAATCCCGGCCTGCAATGGTGGCTGCAGCCCAAGGGGCCAGAAACCATTCACCGCTTGGACGAACTGCCAGGACACATTACGGGTCAACTGGCCTACCAGTTGCCCGACTTTGGCATCACTATGCCGTTTCGCCCCACCGACTTCACGCAGGTGAACCCGCACATCAACCGCGTGCTGGTGTCGCGCGCCCTGGGCTTGCTGGCCGTGCAAAGCCATGAGCGGGTGATTGACTGGTTTTGCGGCTTGGGCAACTTCACCTTGCCGCTAGCGACGCGGGCACGCGAGGTGCTGGGCGTAGAGGGTGCAGAGTCGCTAGTGGCCCGTTCACGCGAGAATTATGTGCTCAATCAGCCTGCAGCGCTTGGTAAGCCTGCGTTGGTAGCTACCAAATTTGTAGCGCGCAATTTGTTTGAAATGACGCCAGAGCTGCTCACCGCAGATGGCGCATCTGACAAATGGCTGGTAGACCCCCCTCGTGAAGGTGCTTATGCCTTGGTGCAGGCATTGGCTGCTTTGCACCAAAGCCCCGAACTGCGTGGGGGCTGGACGCCGCCCAAGCGCATTGTGTATGTGAGCTGCAACCCCGCTACCTTGGCGCGGGATGCAGGGGTGCTTGTCACTGAGGGCGGCTACAAGTGTTCGGCAGCGGGGGTAGTCAATATGTTCCCCCACACAGCCCATGTGGAGAGCATTGCGGTGTTTGACTTGGTGGAGCTTTAGGCTTGATGACCATTTTGGCTGTGCGTTGTGGTCGCTTGAGAACCACCGGCTGCACACGCTAATTTTTTCCGAACTTACAGGTTCATCAAGGCAAAGAAAAAGGCCCCAAAGGGCCTTTTTGAAAAATTAACCAAGATTAACAGAGCTCAGTCGCGCTCGCCGCCCATGATGCCCAAAAGGGCCAGCAGGCTTTGGAACACGTTGATGATGTCCAAGTACAGGGCCAGCGTGGCGCTGATGTAGTTGGTTTCGCCGCCGTCCACAATGCGTTTCAGGTCATACAACATGTAGGCACTAAATACGCCAATGGACAACACCGAAATCGCCATCATGCCGGCGGTGGAGCCCACAAAAATGTTGATGATGCCGCCCACCATAATGGCCAGCGCACCCACAAACAGCCATTTGCCCATACCGGACAAATCGCGCTTGATCACGCTGGACAGGCTGGCCATGACAAAGAACACGCCTGCAGTGCCTGCAAATGCGGTCATGATCAAGTCAGAGCCGTTTTTAAAGCCCAGCACCATGGCAATCATGCGGGAGAGCATCAGGCCCATGAAGAAGGTGAAGCCCAGCAAAACTGGCACGCCGGCGGCAGAATTTTTTGTTTTCTCAATAGCGTAGATAAAGCCAAACGCGCCGCCCAAGAACACGATCATGCCCATAAAGCCAGTGAGTGCGGCGGTGATGCCGGTGGCCACACCCACCCAAGCGCCTAGCACCGTGGGTACCAAACTCATGGCCAAAAGCCAGTAGGTGTTGCGCAGCACTTTGTTGCGCTGCGCTGCGGAAATGTCGTAGCCGTATTGGCTGTCTAAGGTTGTAACGCGGTCTGTCATGTAATGCTCCTTCTAAAGCTATGGTGCTTAAGTGATGTGATTCTAGGGTTTTGCAAGTGCACTTTACGTAGCGCAGCGCAGATTGCCCGGATTTATAGCAGGGCTGTTGTGATTTTTCGCCACTACCAGGGTGCGCTGCTGCGGATATGCTCTTGCATTCTCCAACCCCAACGTAATTTCTTATGAAAACTATCCCTGCGCTCGAACTCACAGACATCAAAGCCATTGCTGCTGCTGCCGAGGCCGAAGCCCTCAAAAACAACTGGGCTGTCAGCATCGCCATTGTGGACGCTGGCGGTCACATGCTGTGGTTTCAGCGCTTAGACGGCGCAGCGCCCATTTCGTCGCATATCGCGCCCGGTAAAGCCCGCACCGCGGCCCTGGGTCGCCGCGAGAGCAAGGCTTACGAAGATATGATCAACGGTGGCCGGGCCTCGTTCCTGAGCGCCCCCAATCTGGATGGCATGTTGGAGGGCGGCGTGCCCATCATCAAAGACGGCCAATGCGTTGGCGCGGTTGGTGTGAGCGGCGTGAAATCTAACGAAGACGCCCAAATTGCCAAAGCCGGCATCGCGGCTATCGGCCTGTAAAGCATCTTTAGCGCAATAGCGTCATTGCCTTATTTGGTCATAAAAACGCTATAAAAATAATAGCTGCCTACGCACGCTGCACGGGCGCTTACAGCTATTTTCACGTTTATTTTGTCAATATCAGCTTGCCGGCCTTGGTGGTTTGCAGTCGGTAGCGCTGGCCATTGTGCTCAATCTCCACAACTTGGCGTGCGCCCAGCAAATCGCTTGCCCGCAAGACATCCCTCACCGCAGGCGACGTGCTCGCTAGCGATGCACCGCTGGTGCCACTTTGGGCAGTCTGCGGTGCGGATGGTGGTTGCGTGGCTGGCATGGTGCGACTTGGGTCGAGAGCGCGTGGCTCAGTGTTGTGGCTCAGTGATAAAGCCAATTTTTCGCAAGCCCGCCTGCTGCGCCGCCGCCATGGCCTGGGCCACAAATTCGTAGCGCACTGCTTTGTCGCCGCGAATATGCAGCTCTGGCTGCGGCTCTTTGCCCGCCTCTGCCTGCAGCACGGCGGGCAGGGTGCCCGCAGCTAGGGCTGTTTGGTTCAAAAAGTAGCCGCCCTGGGCATCAACACTGAGTTGCAGGGTCTCAGGTTTTGCGTTTTGTGGCTGGCTGGTAGCGGTGGGTAGCTCTACATTCACCGCGTGTTTCATCACCGGTACGGTGATGATGAAGATGATTAGCAGCACCAGCATCACGTCCACCAAGGGCGTCATGTTGATTTCGTTCATCACCTCGGTGTCGTTGTCTGTGGTGGCGTCTTGAAGTCCGAAGGCCATGTTGATTCCTTATGCTTTTCCGTTGCCGACGCGGGCACCGGTCACAAAGTAGGCGTGCAGGTCATGCGCAAAGCGGTTGAGCTTGGTCAGAATGGATTTGTTGCCCCGCACCAGCGCGTTGTAGCCCAGCACCGCAGGAATGGCTACGGCCAAGCCCAGCGCCGTCATGATGAGTGCCTCGCCAATCGGGCCCGCCACTTTATCGATGGTGGCCTGGCCTGCTGCGCCAATACCCATGAGTGCGTGGTAAATGCCCCATACCGTGCCAAACAAGCCGACGAACGGGGCAGTGGAGCCCACTGACGCCAGGATAGCCAGGCCGCTTTGAAAGCGTGCCGTGCTGTCGTCAATGCTGTTACGCAAGCTGCGGCTGATCCAGTCGCTGATGTCCAGCGCGTCGTGCAACTGGGTTTGGGTGTTGCGGTGGTGGGTGGTGGCCTCCTGGCCGGACTGGGCCAATTGCACAAAGGGGTTGTCTTGTTGCGGGCCCAGGGCCTGTAGGCCTGTGGAGAAGTCGGCGCTGTGCCAAAACGCTTCGGTGCGCTGGCCCAGTGATTTGAATTTAAAAATGTCCAGCGCTTTGATCACAATCACGATCCACGATGCCAGTGACATGCCCAGCAAAAGCAGAGCGACTGCTTTGGTAACCCAGTCGCCTTGGGTCCAGAGGGTGATGAGTCCGAGGTGCGATTCCATTGAGTGCTCCACAAAAAGTCCGTAAAAAGATAGAAAAATTATTTCAATTGCCAGTTAACCGGCACGTCAAACCACATGGCTTCAGGCACACCGCCTCGCTTGCCGGGCACGTAGCGCCAACTAAGCACGGCGTTCAAGGCGGCTTGGTCGAGGCGGTCGAAGCCGCTGGACGTTTTAAGGGACGGCTGTGAGGCCAGGCCGTCAGTGCCAATCCACACGCGGACGACCACGCTGCCCTGTTCACCCAAGCGTTTGCTCAAGGGCGGGTAGGGTGCCTTGGGGTTGTTGAGGTAGTCCGCGCTGCTAGAAGGCAGCTCCACTTTGGGCGGTGCTGTAAGGGCAGTTGAAGCAGTTGGTGCATTGGCTTTGCTGCCGGTATTGGCTGATGGAGCTGTGGGCGCGGCCGCTACCGCTGTAGGTGCGGCAGCGCTGGGTTCATGCGCGGCCGCTGATGGCGTAATGGCCAGCGGGCTGGGGGCTGGTTGCGCAGTGGCAGCTTGCGCCGGTGTGGGTTTGGGGAGCGGGGTTGGCTGGGCGGGCTTGGCCACTGTCACTTTGGGCTGTACAGTGGGTTGCGGTTGCTGCATAGGTTTAGGCAATGCCACGGGCGCAGCCGGGGCCATGATTTCTACCAAAATTTCGGCAGGCACCACCGCCTCGGCCACACGGCGCAGCAAGCCGGTTTGCACGGCCCACAGCACGGCCATGTGCAGGGCGATGACGCTGATAACGATGGTGACGTTGCGGTTCATAGCAGGCACGGCGATGGTGTTAGGGAGTGCGGAAGTTGACATTGTGGCGCTCAGGTGTCGGCCCACATGCGCAACATGTTGTGGTAAACGCCGGTGAGCGCCGTGGTGTGAGCGTTGTCGCCATGTTGCTGACGCAAGGCCAGCAGGTTCATGTCTAGATCAAAAAGAATGCGCCGCTGTTCGTCACTGCGCACCATGCTCTCTACCCAAAAGAAGCAGGCCATGCGGTGGCCGCGCGTGACGGGCTTGACCTGGTGCAAGCTGGTGCCGGGGTACAGCACGGCGTGACCCGCAGCCAGCTTGAC
>JBJOLD010000246.1:0-4436 GCA_046045765.1 Pseudomonadota bacterium
CGCTATGTGATTCCTGCCATGCCCGCGCTGGCCATGGTGATGGCTCTGGTGTGGTACCGGCTGGCCAACCTCTGGTTTTGGATTACCCTGGCTATTACGGTCCCTGCGTTGGTCATGTTGGTGCGCATTGGCTGGGTGATGAATGACATTGGCATCTCCAGTCAGCTGCAACTTGCTATTACTTTAATAGCTGCTTGTGCTGGTCTGGCGGGGGCTTTAGCAGGATTTGTCTTAAAAAATTGGCTCAAAGGGGCTACTTTGGTGGCCTGCTTAGCCGTCTACGCCACCTTCAGCCTGATGGTCGAGCCCTTTAGTGCCGCGCCCGCCAACTACAGCGACGCGGTTGTGCAGCAGGTGCGTGGCAAGCACGTTGGTGTGCCCAATGGCTTTACCGGACAATTTGAGCGCTTCCACTTCGTGCTGCCGGGCGCAACGCTCACGCCCTACGACGCCGAGGGCCGCAACACGGGGGCCTTTCAACCCGAGTTGCCGCCTGAGCAACGGCTGCCGTATTTGCTAGAACAATTCGACGCGGTAGTGTGGCTGCAAGAAGACTTGGACACACGCGTACCCAGTTGCAACCCTGGTTGTACGGTGTTGGGTGAGCGACTGCATGTCAAAAGTCGGCACAAATCAGGCGAAATTACTTGGGCTAACCTGTGGTACCCGCAATTTTGGCTCTTTGGGCGAGAGTGGCTGGTTGTAAACACGCAGCGTTAGCGTATCAACCGCCAGGCCCACACATGCAAGGCGAGCCACAGCCAGGGGTCCAACACCGCATCCCACGCATTGCCTGAGGGCAAATGCAAGACTATAAAAAGAGCGGCCACTGCCGACGCTATTGCCACTGAAACCATAAACGCCATGCCTGATGTGCCCAACACCAGCCAAGGCAACAACGCCACCAGCAACAGCACTGCAGGTGCTGCGGAGCTAAAGCCCCAAGCGTAGAGCTGCATGCCCGGCAGCCAGGCAAAGGTATCCAACAACAACAGCCAACCGGTGGCAATGCCCATAGCGACCAGTGCAACCATCGAAGCGTTAGTATTGGTCAGACCGTGCCGTCTGTGGATAACCCGCTGCTCAAGTTGGCCCGCCATGCGCAACAGCGCGGCTCCGCACAGGCCAACCGTAGTCAAGCTCGGCGCCTGAAACGCCAGCCCCAACCAATAGCTGGGGGAATAAGCGCCCGGCAAATAGAGCCACACTGCCAATGCAACGGCTGCACCCCATGCAACCCATGGCCCTGCTTTTAGTCGGCGCAACAACGTCGCAACCACCCACGCCAATACCAGCGCCCATGCGACATGCATCCACATTTGCTGTGCTGCCAAAGTTGGCAAAAGTGGCGCGTCTTTCGAATTAGCAAACGCCATCACCTGGACAAGGGTTGCCCACACACTCTCCATCATGGTTGAGTCCCCTCTGGTTTAACCAAGGGTGCAAACCGCTGCCAGGCCAGACGCTGCCGGTCTACGGTGTAGCTGACCCACAAACTGCCATCCACCCACGCCATGGCGGGGTAAGAAAACTCATCCTCCGGTGCCCCCTGTGCCAGCGTTTGCACCGCACTCCAAGCTACGCCGTCTTGGCTACTGCTCAGGTCGAGCCGCGCTCGCCCGCTGCTCGTGGGGTTGTGCGCAAGCAAAAACTTTTGGGGCCCCAGTGCCTGCGCTGCAACGGCGGCGTCAGGGTTGTCCAGTGCCAGGGCTGGCAAGTCATGCCAATGGGCCCCACCGTCTTGTGTTTGCACCATGCCCACTTTACCGTTGGGACGTTCATCGCGCAAATAGGCCATCCATTGCGATGGCGTTTGGGCCACCAAGGCCGGTTGCAGCGCGTGGATGCGCGATGACATGCGCACCATCCCTAAAAACTCGCCCTGGGCATCAAATCGCAGGGCCGCTGGAATTTTGTAGCCCAGCTCAAAATGCACCGGCAACACCATACCGCCATCGGCCAAGGGCAGCGGCGCATTGCGCACCAGATAGCTGGTGTTCCATAGCCACGACAGGGGCAACACCCGCACCGGCTCAAATTGCAAGTCATTCAAACTATTGCTGGTGCCCGACTGCTGCAAATGCAGAATGCGGCTGGCCGCCCAGCCGCCCCAACCGGTGGCCACTACAAACAAATGAATGCGCCCTTGGGCATCGCGCCAGGCGACAGGATTACCCAAGCGGCGGAGGCCATGACCCAACTGGTCGCCCATGGTGTGCCGGTTCACCACAAAGCGGGGCTCAGCCCACTTTTGGCTGGCCCGATCGAAATACGACATGGCAATTTGTACCTGTGGGCCGCTTTCGCGCTCGCCTGAAAACCAGAATAACGCCACCACAGCCGGATGATCGGGCGGCATAGCCAACAGCGTACTGGCGTGCGCTGCGGCAGTGCCTACGGGCATTGGCACATCGCCTTGCGCGACGCGGTGCAAGGCGCTGACATCCACAGGACTGGAGGGAATCAATGCCTGCGCCAAAGGAGTTTGCATAGGCCGCTGCGCAAAGCCCACCGCCCATACGGTGACTGCGACCCCGCAAGCCACCGCCAAACGCACTAGCCGCATAAGGGTACTGGAGCGGTTGCGGTGGTAAAAAAGCATGGCGATGATCTTAGTGGCTGCAGACCCTACGTTTGACCCATGCGATGCATAAAAGCGCATGAACTGGGACAATCTACCCATGAAAACCATTTTGTCTTCCGTACCCTTGGGGTTTCCTTGGCAAACCATTGATCCCTTTTTGTTTTGCGTTCACCACAACGACGCCTATCCGCAAGGCAACGCAGCCTTGGCACCAGACCCTAAGCTGCTAGCCGGGCGCAGCATGGGCCAAGACTTTGCCGGCAAAGATGGTTGGAGCATGTACCACGGCAGTACGGTGCCGGGCTTCCCATCGCACCCGCACCGCGGGTTCGAGACAGTTACCATCGTGCGCCGTGGGCTGATTGACCACTCCGATTCGGTGGGTGCCACTGCCCGCTTTGGCGGCGGTGATGTGCAGTGGCTGACCGCGGGCAAAGGCATCGTGCACTGTGAGATGTTTCCGCTGGTCAACGCCACCAGCCCTAACCCCACCGAGCTGTTCCAAATCTGGGTGAACTTACCCGCCAAAAACAAAATGGCGGAGCCGCACTTCACCATGTTTTGGCACGAACAAATTCCCCGCATGCAGGCCACCGATGCCCAGGGCAAGCACACCGAAGTGGTGTGCATTGCAGGCCACTTGAATGGCATGCAGGCGCTGCCACCGCCGCCTGACTCGTGGGCCAGCGAAGCGGACAGCGAGCTGGCCATCTACACCATCAAGTTGGCTCCAGGCGCACAGTGGACGCTGCCTGCCGCACGCCACGCCAGCACGCGCAGGCAGCTGTATTTTTTCAAAGGCACCGGCCTGCAAATCGCCGGGGAAAGTGTGGCCCCCTCCACCGTGCTTGAGGTGCAAGCCACCCACGATTGCACTTTTGTGAACGGCGATACCGAGAGCGAACTGTTGGTGTTACAAGGCAAACCGATTGGCGAACCGGTGGCACAGTACGGCCCGTTTGTGATGAACACGCAGGCAGAAATTCATCAGGCGTTTGCGGACTATCGCCGCACCGAGTTTGGTGGCTGGCCCTGGGACGTAAACGACCCGGTGCACCCGCAAAGCAAAGGCCGCTTTGCGCGGCATGCGGACGGCACGGTAGAAGAACGGTAGTACCGCGGTAAAACGGCTACATTTTGCCGCTCACCAGTGCGGCCATGGCGGCGGCATCGGTATTGGCTTTCGTAGTGGTTATCTGCTGCAAAGCCTGCACCACCGTGGCCTGGTTGGCTGGGGGCTGATTTTGGCTGACCTTCCATTTGCCAGACATTGAGTCAATGGGTATCTCAATACCCACCACCGCCGACACCATGCGCTCGGTGTATTCGGCAGGCGCATCCTCCACATGCCAAGGACGAGGCAATGGGGACTCTTGCTGCGCTGTGAGTTGCTTCATTTGCTGAAAAATCCAGGCTGCATCGTCCCGCACTTGCAAGGTTCCGCGCACATGCACCACGGCGTAATTCCAAGTAGGCACTACCTTGCCATGCTCTTGCTTGGTGGCGTACCAACTGGGGCTGATGTAGTGCTGCGGTCCCTGAAACACGGCCAGCACGGGCACACCGAAGTCGGTCTCTTTCCAAATGGGGTTGCTGCGCGCCACATGCCCTACCAGCGATGCAGACCCGTCGGCGTGCAGCCGTAAAAACAGCGGAATGTGATTGGCCTCCAGTCCCTGCGCAGTCAGCGTGACCAAAGTAGCTAACGGATGGGTGTGCACCAGGGCGTGCAACACCTCGGAGCGGGTCTCTTCAAAATGGCTAGGCAAGTACATGGTGGCGACTGTTTGTGGGGTTATTGGCTATTCAAGGTCAAATCTGCGCGCGGCTGCCAGTCGGCACTGGGTGCCAC
>JBJOLD010000009.1:0-8009 GCA_046045765.1 Pseudomonadota bacterium
AAAGCAACTTTGCCGATGTCGCCAATGTGGGCGGTCGGGCTGGTGGCGCAATCACCGCCGCAAAATTTTTACAACGCTTTGCCGACCAGTTTGCGTGGGCACATTTAGACATTGCAGGAACTGCATGGAAAAGCGGTGCAGCCAAAGGGGCGACCGGTCGTCCCGTGGGTTTGTTGATCGAGTACTTAATGGCACACGCCACGTGACAGAGGTTGCATTTCATTTTGGGGCGCCCGATAAAGTTGCCTATGCGGCGCGGTTGCTGCGCACTATTCTCAATAGAAGCGGCAAGCGCACTCTGGTCGTGGCAGAAGCCGAAAAGCTCGCGCAACTTGATGTAGCTTTGTGGGGCGTTTCCCCCACAGACTTTGTGTCACATGCCGGCCCGGATAGCAGCGATTCCACTGCAAAACGATCAGCAGTTGTGTTTACGCTGGGTACGCCCAAGAAGTCCAAAGACAGTGCGTGCGCTGTTTTGGTGAATATTGGAGATGTATTTCCAAATGATTTTGCCCAGTTTGAGCGTGTTATCGAAGTGGTGAGCACGCTGGATAACGACCGTGCACTTGCTCGCGAACGCTGGAGGCATTACACCCGCTTGGGTTACACCATCGTGCGGCACGATTTGGAGCTCCGCAACAACGTCGGTTGAGACTTTTGACACAGGTTGGCACGTACTGTGCGTGTAAGCTTAGTCTGCTTAGTAACATCCCTATGGGCTTGCTGCGCAAATTCGGGTATCGTCTTGGGTGTGGAATAAATTAATTCACGCTGTTTATTTTTGTTTTATTTTTGGAGTTTTTATGCAATTCAAAGTGAAAAGTACTTTGACCGTTTTGGCTGCTGCAGTTTTGTTGGTGGCTTGCGGTAAAAAAGAAGAAGCTGCTGCTCCCGCCGCTGCTCCTGCTGCTGCCGCTGGCGCAGTTGTAAAAATTGGACACGTTGGCCCTACCAGTGGCGCTATTGCTCACTTGGGTAAAGACAATGAAAACGGCGCACGCATGGCCATCGAAGAACTGAACGCCGCTGGCGTGATGATCGACGGTAAGAAAGTTACTTTGGAACTGATGGCTGAAGATGATGCAGCCGATCCAAAGCAAGGCACTGCTGTCGCTCAGAAATTGGTTGATGCGAAGGTCGCTGGCGTTGTGGGTCACTTGAACTCAGGCACTACCATCCCCGCTTCAAAAATTTACAGCGACGCTGGTATCCCTCAAGTGTCACCATCTGCCACCAACCCCAAGTACACACGCCAAGGCTTCAAAACAGCCTTCCGTTTGGTCGCTGATGATGCGCAATTGGGCGGCACATTGGGTAAGTATGCAGTGGGCACACTCAAAGGCAAGTCTATTGCAGTGATTGACGACCGTACTGCTTACGGCCAAGGCGTTGCTGAAGAGTTCACTAAAGCAGTTGAAGCTGCTGGCGGTAAAGTGGTTGCTAAAGAGTTCACCACAGACAAAGCTACTGACTTCAACTCCATCCTGACCACCATCAAAGGCAAAAAGCCTGATGTAGTGTTCTTCGGTGGTATGGACGCTGTTGCCGGTCCTATGCTCAAGCAAATGAAATCCTTGGGCATCAAAGCCAAGTTCATGGGCGGCGACGGCATCTGCTCTACAGAGCTGGTCAAACTCGGTGGTGACGCTATCGCTGACGACCAAGTGTTCTGTGCAGAAGCTGGTGGCGTTGAAGGCGAAGCTAAAGCTGGTATGGAAGAATTCAAGACCAAGTTCAAGGCCAAGTTCAATGCTGACGTGCAAGTGTATGCACCTTACGTTTACGACGCAGTCAAGATCATGGTTGCTTCTATGGTGAAAGCAAATTCGTCTGACCCAGTCAAATACTTGCCTGTGTTGGCAGCTACTGCTGACTACAAGGGCGTAACTGGCCCCATCACGTTTGACGAAAAAGGCGACATCAAGAATGGCGCTTTGACTCTGAAGACCGTGCGCGGCGGCAAGCTGGAAACTCTGGCTGTTATTCGCTAATTGCGATAAACACCAGCGAACTGGGTTCGCAAAAACTGGGCGTCTTGCAAGAGGCGCCCTTTTTTTATGCCAACTCGCGGCAACGACTCAAAATCGCGGTGTTCCCACTGTAGAATACGAGGCTCTGGAGCGGTGGATGAGTGGTTTAAGTCACACGCCTGGAAAGCGTGCGTGGGGTTAAACCCACCGCGGGTTCGAATCCCGCCTGCTCCGCCAGAACTAAAATGAAAACGGACCTTCGGGTCCGTTTTTTATTGCCTGGTGTTTTATGGTTTTGCCATTAGCAAAACATCAACGCCAACAGAGCAGCATCGTCTACCAAGTTCAACATTGCATAGTGGGCTAACCGATAGCTCCACAAGACGGCATGCGTTGTAATCGTTTCCAAGTTTATCGCCTCAACGTCGCTATTTGGTGGTTTGCACCATTTTCATTGCCGTGGCAATGAGCGCAGATACCTCACTCATATTGCCAGGGATGATCAGGGTTGTAGTGGAATCTGCCGCTACTTTGCCGTAAGCCTCAACCGCCTTTTCGGCCACTTTAAGTTGCACCGCCTGCTCTCCACCGGGTTGGCGAATGGCAGCGGCTATGCGTTCGATGGCCTGTGCTGTGGCGTCCGCCACGGCGGTGATGGCTGCTGCTTGGCCCTGTGCCTGGTTAATGGCTGCCTGTTTCTCGCCTTCTGACCGAGCAATAAAAGCTTCTCGCTCGCCGGTGGCAATGTTGATTTGCTCTTGACGACGACCTTCTGATGCTGCGATCAAGGCACGTTTTTCACGCTCAGCGGTAATTTGCGCCTGCATAGCGTGCAGGATTTCCTTTGGTGGGGTCAGATCTTTGATCTCGTAGCGCAATACTTTTACGCCCCAGTTCAAAGCGGCCTCATCGATAGCTGCTACCACTTGCGCATTGATGATGTCACGTTCCTCAAAGGTCTTGTCCAATTCCAGCTTGCCGATTACAGAGCGTAGGCTGGTTTGCGCAAGCTGCGAAATGGCAATGATGTAGTTGCTGGAGCCATAGCTGGCGCGCATTGCGTCTGTTACCTGGAAGTACAGAATCCCATCCACCTGCAGCTGGGTGTTGTCGCGGGTAATGCAGACTTGGCTAGCAATGTCCAACGGAATTTCTTTGAGTACGTGCTTGTAGGCTACCTTGTCGACAAATGGCACCAAAATATTGAGGCCCGGCGTGAGTGTGCCGTGGTACTTACCCAGCCGCTCAATCACCCAGGCGTGCTGCTGTGGCACCACCTTGACAGAGCGGGTGACAAATATGACGGCAACAACGAAGAGAAGAATTGCGATTTCCATGGAGTTTCCTGTTCAAGCCTTATCGACTAAAAGACGGTTGCCAACCATTTCGGCAACCCTGTGCGCGCCAGCACTTGGCGTTGCACCAGCGCGGTGAATGGCGGTCCAACGGGCACCACGGTACTGTACGTCCGCAGTGCCATCGGGATTCCATTGTGCAATCATGATCGTTTCACCGATGTCCAAATTGACATTGGGATTGATCTCTGCGCGCAATTCACTGGGACGGCGTGACTGTTTCATATGCCATACAGCTACTGCACCACCGCCTATCAAAGCTGCAACCACGAATTGGGTGCTATGGCTGGCACCGAGATGGGCGCTCAACGCGGCTGTTGCCATACCAATGGCCAGCATCAGCAAATAAAACGTTCCGGTAATGAGTTCTACCGCAACTGTTAGGCCCGTTAACAGCCACCAAACAGTGGATTCAGCCATTTAGAGTGCCCTATCTGTATTGACAACACCACATTGTGGGCCAAAAGGTGTGCAGTGCAACATCTCCAGCACAATTAGTACTTACACTTCGCGCCTGTTTTCTGTTTTTGGCATGAGTCTGGAGCCTGTAATGAAATTTCGTTTTCCCATCATCATCATTGACGAAGATTTTCGCTCTGAAAACACGTCTGGGCTGGGTATTCGCGCGTTGGCGCAGGCGATTGAGTCCGAAGGCTTTGAAGTGCTGGGTGTTACCAGTTACGGCGATTTGAGCCAATTTGCCCAACAGCAAAGCCGGGCCAGTGCGTTTATCCTGTCTATTGACGATGAAGAGTTCACCCCTGGGCCCGATCTGGACCCCGCTGTATTGAACCTGCGCCACTTTATTGAAGAGGTACGCCGCAAGAACCTGGATGTGCCGATTTATGTGTACGGCGAGACCAAGACCAGCCGCCACATCCCCAACGACATTTTGCGTGAGCTGCACGGCTTTATTCACATGTTCGAGGACACGCCTGAATTTGTGGCGCGCCACATCATTCGCGAGGCCAAGAGCTATCTGGAAGGCGTGCAGCCCCCGTTCTTTAAGGCCTTGCTGGATTACGCCGAAGACGGCTCGTATTCTTGGCATTGCCCGGGCCACTCCGGTGGAGTAGCGTTTTTGAAGAGCCCGGTAGGGCAGATGTACCACCAGTTTTATGGTGAAAACATGCTGCGTGCAGACGTGTGCAACGCGGTGGAAGAGTTGGGCCAGCTTCTGGACCACAACGGGGCCATTGGCGCCAGCGAGCGCAACGCTGCACGTATTTTTAACGCTGACCATTGCTTCTTTGTCACCAACGGCACAAGCACCAGCAACAAGATGGTGTGGCACCACACCGTGGCACCGGGTGATGTTGTGGTGGTGGACCGCAACTGCCACAAGTCCATCTTGCATTCAATCATCATGACCGGGGCGATTCCGGTATTTTTGAAGCCAACGCGTAACCACTTTGGCATCATCGGGCCGATACCGCAGAGCGAGTTCGAGCCTGCGGCCATTCAGGCCAAGATCAAGGCCAACCCCTTGCTCAAAGGTGTGGACGCTAAAAAGATCAAGCCGCGCGTGTTAACCATCACCCAGTCCACCTACGACGGCGTGTTGTACAACACCGAAACCGTGAAAAACATGCTGGACGGCTACGTGGAAAACCTGCACTTTGATGAAGCTTGGTTGCCGCACGCAGCCTTCCACCCGTTCTACGGCACCTACCACTCCATGGGCAAGAAGCGGGCGCGCCCCAAGCACGCTATGGTGTATGCGACGCAGTCCATCCACAAGCTGCTGGCCGGCATTAGCCAGGCCAGCCATGTGCTGGTGCAAGACTCGCAGACGGTGAAGCTGGATCGGCACCTGTTTAATGAGGCGTATCTGATGCACACCTCTACCTCCCCGCAGTACAGCATCATTGCCAGTTGCGACGTGGCCGCGGCCATGATGGAGCCCCCCGGTGGCACCGCGCTGGTGGAAGAAAGCATTGCCGAGGCATTGGACTTTCGCCGTGCCATGCGCAAGGTGGACGAAGAATACGGCGCTGATTGGTGGTTCAAGGTGTGGGGGCCAGAGAACTTTGCAGAAGAAGGCATAGGCCGCGCCAGCGACTGGATTATCAAAGGCGAAAGTAAAAGCGCCAAAGCCAATAGCACTGCTAACTGGCATGGTTTTGGCAAGATGGCCGCTGGGTTCAATATGTTGGACCCTATCAAGGCCACCATCGTCACCCCTGGCATGGACCTGAACGGCAAGTTTGCCAAGACGGGCATTCCGGCCAGCATCGTCACCAAGTTTCTGGCCGAGCACGGCGTGGTGGTGGAGAAGACGGGCCTGTATAGCTTCTTCATCTTGTTCACCATCGGCATCACCAAAGGCCGCTGGAACAGCATGCTTACGGCCTTGCAGCAGTTCAAGGACGACTACGACAAAAACCAGCCCATGTGGCGCATCCTGCCGGAGTTTTGCCAAAAACACCCGCGCTACGAGAAGATGGGCTTGGCAGATTTGTGCCAGCACCTGCACCAGCTGTACGCCAAGTACGACATTGCGCGCCTCACGACCGACATGTACTTGAGCGACCTGACCCCAGCCCTGAAGCCCAGCGATGCCTATGCCCACATTGCATTGCGCAAGACTGAGCGTGTGGAAATTGACAAGCTCGAAGGCCGCATCACCGTGGGGCTGGTGACGCCTTACCCGCCCGGCATCCCGCTGCTGATTCCTGGGGAGGTGTTTAACAAGAAGATCGTGGACTACCTCAAGTTCTCACGCGAATTTAACGCACAGTGCCCCGGTTTTGAGACCGACATCCACGGCTTGGTTGAGGAAAGCGATGCCGATGGAAAGCGCCATTATTTCGCCGATTGCGTGAAGGAATAAGCATTTCTAGCAGCAATAAAAAAGGCCCAATCAGGCCTCTTTTTGATTCAGGGATGCATAAAACAATACACTGCGTAGCCACCATTTGCTATTAAAACAATAGCTGGCTACGCATATAAAACGGGCGCTAGCGGCCTATTTCATTGTTAATCGCTGGCTACAGCGCCCATAGTCTTGCTGTGTCCGCCATCGACGTAAGTGATTTCAGCGGTAATGCCGCCAGCCAAATCGCTCAACATAAAGGCAGCGGCATTGCCGACTTCTTCAATCGTTACGTTACGGCGGCTGGGTGCGGCGGCTGCCACATAGCTGAGCAACTTGCCAAAGTCTTTGATGCCGCTGGCAGCCAGGGTCTTGATTGGGCCGGCACTGATGCCGTTTACACGGATGCTGCGGCCATCGGGCATGCGCCCAACTGCTTCCGCCAAATAGCGCACGGAAGCTTCCAGCGAGGCTTTGGCCAGACCCATGGTGTTGTAGTGCGGGATGATGCGCTCTGCGCCCAAGTAGCTGAGCGTGAGCAGGGCAGACTTGTCGTTCAGGCAGGGCAGAGCGGCTTTGGCCATGGCCGGAAAGCTGTAGGCGCTGATGTCTTGGGCGATGCGGTAGTTCTCGCGGGTCAGGCCATCCAAAAAGTTACCGGCGATAGCTTCGCGGGGGGCAAAACCAATGCTGTGCACGAAGCCGTCAAACTTGGGCCAGTGGGTGGACAGGTCTGCGAATAGCTTGTCGATTTGCTCGTCACTGCCCACATCGCAATCAAAAATGAGTTTGGAGTCAAAGTCGGCAGCAAATTCGGTAATGCGGTCTTTGAAGCGTTCCCCCACGTAGCTGAACGCCAACTCTGCGCCCTGTGCATGGCATGCCTTGGCAATGCCATAGGCGATGGATCTGTTCGATAACACACCGGTGATCAATAATTTTTTGCCTGCTAAAAAGCCCATAGCGTCCTCGTGAAAAATGCTTTACCTAGGGCAGAATTGTCGCATGCGAATGTGGGTGTCTTGGTTGATGACTTGGTTAGTGGCTTTGCTGGCGTGTCCCGCGTGGGCCGCGCACGGCTATGCGTTGTGGGGTGACCTGGCGTATGCGCAGGGGTTTAACCACTTTGCGTACGTCAACGCCAACGCGCCCAAGGGTGGCGAGCTGCGGTTGGTCAGCAACCTGCGTGTGTCTACTTTTGACAAGTACAACCCATTCACCATCAAAGGCTCAGCTCCAGCTTACTTGAGCGCGTTGATGTTTGACAGCTTGCTGGCGGGCGCGTTGGACGAGACAGCTGCAGGCTACGGTCTGTTGGCCGAAGACCTGTCGGTCGCTGCTGACGGACTGAGTGCCACGTTCAAGCTGCGCTCCAACGCCCGCTTTCACAACGGTGACCCGGTGCTGGCGCTCGATGTAAAGCACAGCTTCGACACACTCATGGGGCCTTTTGTGTCACCTGGTTTTCGCAGCCAGTTGGAAGATGTGGCGGGCATAGATGTGCTGGATGCAGCCACCGTGCGCTACCGCTTCAAAAAGCCCAACCGCGAGCTGCCCCTGACCGTGGGCGGCTTGCCGGTGTTCAGCCACCGTTGGGGCGAGGAGGGCGGCAAGCTGAAGCCTTTCGATCAAGTGGTGATGGACATCCCCATTGGCAGCGGCCCGTACCAAATTGGCCCTGTGAATTTTGGCAAAGACATCACCTATCAGCGCGACCCTAACTACTGGGCCAGAGACCTCAATGTGCGCAAAGGCACGGCCAACTTTGACCGCATTACGGTCAAGATTTACAAAGACAACACCGCCCGGTTGGAAGCGCTCAAAGCGGGTGAGTTCGATTTGATGCGGTTTTTCTCGGCGGGCGACTGG